>JBBTQF010000031.1:0-12077 GCA_038065815.1 Patescibacteria group bacterium | reverse complement strand
ATCGACCCAGCGATCTTCCCCAAGGACAGCGCGCGCATCATGTTGTTGCCCTCACATGATATTTATCTGAAGCGATTGCAAAATCGCGACGCACTCCTTCCACACAAGAAAGGTCAAGAAGGCAAGGAGCGAAAGTACGCGGAGTTTACGGAGTGGAGCAAGAAATTCGAATACGTCATTCACAATAATTCTACGCCGGAAGATACTCTTGAGAAAATATTGGCGTATATTTCTGGGCGACGGTAAAACAGTTGAACTATGAATAAGACCTATTTTTCGTTCGTGAATCCGTGGATTATCTCACCAAATACGACAGTTTGTTATTCAGGGCGAGAGTTCTAACCTCGCTCGCCAGCCCCTGGGGCGTCAGTCGCGACTGACGCCCCCCCTGCCACGAAGCCGCCATACGATAAGCTCATGGCGGTTTTGTGATAGAATAATGAAGTTATGGAAATGACTCACGTCGCCTTGTTTAGAGGCAGGCAGATTCGCAAGAAGATACAGAATGGTGAGTGGTGGTTTTCGGTTGTCGATGTGATTGCCGTGCTGACTGACAGTTCGAATCCAAATGATTATTGGTACAGAATGAAGGTTCGGGTAAAAACAGAGGATGAGTTTGAGTTATCGACAATTTGTCGACAACTGAAGTTGATTTCTTCTGACGGAAAAAGCTATGAAACCGACTGTGCCAATACCGAAGGGATGTTCCGCATCGTCCAGTCCATCCCATCACCGAAGGCGGAGCCACTAAAACGCTGGCTGGCAAAGGTGGGTTATGAGCGTGTGCAGGAAATCGAGAATCCAGAGCTCGCGACAAAGCGAACTCGCACGTTGTACAAACTTAAGGGGTATAGCGAAGACTGGATCGAAAAGCGCATGCGCGGAATCGCGATTCGTGAGGAACTCACGGACGAGTGGAAAAATCGTGGAGCCGAAGCTAAGCAAGACTACGAAATTTTGACCGCCGAGATTTCCAAAGCAACATTTGGAGTCACGCCAAGCCAATACAAAAAACTCAAAGGATTGAAGCGTCAAAATCTACGTGATCACATGGACGACTTTGAGTTGATTTTTACCATGCTTGGTGAACGCTCCACAACAGAACTTCATACAACCAAAAACTCACGGGGCATACTAGCGCTCAAAGACGATGCAAAAACTGGCGGGCATGTCGCGGCCGTAGCAAGAAAGGAATTAGAAAAGCAACTTGGACGCACCGTTGTATCCAAAAAGAATTATCTAAAGAAATCTCAAAGCAAAAAGTTGTTGGGAATTTGAAGCTATGATTTATGAGCGGGTATTTTGCGTAATACTAAAAATCGAAACCGCACCCCTCCAAAGTGCGATTCCGTGTTGAATCGTGGAGTGGGTGCGGAGATGGTGTTCGCCGAGCATCAGGCCTCGGCAGTGATCCGCTTGCGAGCCAGATCGATCATGGCTGCCGCCTGCGCCGCGGGCAGGAGCTCGGTCGCGTGCGCCACCTCATAGTCCTCGATCCGCTGGGCTTCGCGGGAGAGGGCTTGGTAGTGGTCACGGAGCTCGGGGTCGAGATCGGGGTCGTCGTAGACCTGATTCGGCGGGAGTTCCCGCAGGACGCAGGTTGCGATGCGTGCGATGCTTTCGGGCTTGAGCTTGCGCACGAGGCTGGCGAACTTGGGGTTGCGGAGCAGCCCCTCCCAGATCCAGACCTCGACGGAGCTGTCCAGTCGCGCGGACATGACCTCCACTTCGTCACGATCATCGATCGCCTCGATGCTGAACTCGCTCTGGCTTCCGATGTTGGCGAGCATCGGGTAGATGTCGAGGGGCTTGAGGAGACACCAGCCGTTCGGGCAGGCATCCGCCACCACCCACTGACACCACGCCCGCTCCTCCTCGGACGCGGGAGCCTCCGTCGCGGGGACGACGATGTCGAACACGTCGCCCGCGTTCACCGAGCTGGGCACGACGTAGGGCCGATTCCCGCCGTGTTGTTCCCGAATCGCCTTCAACTGATCGACCAATGAGGGTTGTGCCATGGGGCAGTAAGCCGTGCAAACACCAACGCGATAGCTTTGCTCACTTTTCGGCGGGATGCCGATTGGTAAACATTGCAACAATCGGTTGTGGTATGCCCACTGGCTCAAGCCAAAAGGCATAACGCAACGCGTCGCGACTGAGGAGAGTAGCATGAAAAAGCCACTTTGTCAAGCGAAATACCTCGAAAAAGGCCTAATCTAAAGGGTTTTTGATAAAGTCTTGTCACTCCACCCTAGCACTCTAAACGCCACACTTGGAAAAACGCACATGTCTTGATACAAAGCTGGCCAATCAAAAGTTCCGAACTCATCCGCCAGCCCCTGGGACGTCAGTCGCGACCGACGTCCCCTGCCACGTCGGTCGCGACTGACGTGGCCTGCCAGCCTTCGCTTCAACTGGCGTTGAAGCTTCGGCTGGTCCGCCATAGCTCGAGCGTAAGCGAGAGCGACGGCGGGCCAAATTTCCTTCGAACTCATCCGCCAGCCCCAGCGAACGTCCTTCATGAGTTTTCGTGGAGGATTTTTGATTGATGAAAGGGTAAGTGAGCGAAGACGCACAATACACGACCTGACCCCATCCGCATTGAAAAAGAGTTAGCGTTTTAACCACAGCAACCGCCGTGATGCCCCGCGTCTTTTCCTTTTTTGTCAGCGTCAGTATTTAGTTGTGTCTTTTCATCGCGCACATTGTTCTGCCCGTGCGAGCCATGTCCGCGTGACATCATCCAGATATGAGAAATGACGCAGATGCCGATGAGAACAGGTAACAGAATGCTCGCAGGCAAGCGGTCTCCAGCGAAAAAGAAGATTAGAAGCAAGGCAACGCAACTAAGTACCATCCACGCAATGGACGCTCCAGTTTTTTTGTGGTTCATAAAGGTTTTTGTGAAATAGTTAGATGGTCAAATATTTCCACGACATATAGCCAACGCCAAGGTAGGCCACGGCGATGCTAATGACAAACACCTGCGTTTGGTATACGGCGAAGAAAGTTGCCAATCCGCCAATGCCTAATATTGGAATGAGCGGAACAAGATTATGCATACAACAAGCTAGCATTGTCCCGCTTGAAATGCCACCCGATGTAGCCATCGTGGCACCACCGCCGTGTTGGGCGCGTTGATGGATGGCACGGAACAAACCTACCTGTATTCCAAATCCGATTACAAGCGGGGTAATAAGATACCAGCGTTCGCTCATGAAACCGATGGGGGCCTGCCAACTTTGCATCCCGAAAGCCTGAAGAAGATAGAAGATTACAGTGATGATCAGCGAACCACCAACGCCCCAAATCCATGAGGCGCTTATTTCCATAGATCGTCGAACGTGAATACCGCGTTTTCAATTGGTGCGATGATCAACGAACCACTGGTAGCTTTTGGGAACACAACGCTCACCTCCGCATGATGCCCGCCCGACGCATTCGCCAAAAACGAGTGAGAAAGGGACTCCTTACCATTTAAAGTCGCTTTTTCGTAAATCACATCCTCTGCTAGGTTGTATTGATGGTTGTCCAATACAAGCGAAACTGTTGTTGTTTCGTCAGCTTGTTTGACGTCCGAAATCGTAATCTCAATACCACTTTTTTCTTGTGAGGAAGCCCCATCAGATGACGCCCCCTGCGTGGTTGATTTTGTCTGCGTGAGCGAGGCTGTTTGTTTGGTTTGTGAATCTTCGTTTGTACGTCCAAAGAGCCAGAAGGTCATGGTGGCGCTTGCAACGACTAGGACGATAAAAAATATATTTTTTATCATATTCAACAGCAGTTATCGAGTTTTTTAGGATGAGAATTTTCCTGATGCGTCACACCTTGCAGAAGAAAGCTCACAATGATACCCATGACAAATGTTGTAATCACAACCAAAGAAGCAAGCCCCCACGCCCCTTTTAGAATAGCGAGGATAGCGTAAAATCCACCAATCACAATAACCAACCGCATGAACCAGAGATGCTTCAGCGACTGTTTTTTATAGATGGATTCTATCTTGTACATTACACCTGTTACGCTCATACCCATCAGAATACCTATCGGAAGCGTGTCAATGAGAGTGCCAGCCGAACGGATAGCGATGAGAAAAATCCATGTCAATGACACTGCCACGCAGATCGCGCAGAAGTTCCATTTAACGTGTTTTTTCAAACGCGGTTTTATGAGAGTTGTTAGCAGGAAGATGATCGGGATTGTTAGAAGTGGAATAAGGGTCATAAGTTTCAGGTAAAAAACCAAAGAATGATAACCCCAAGAGCGACCATAAATCCGCCGATCAGAATCTTGATATGCTTGGATTGCGATTGCTCAAGTTTTTGCAGTTGATTCGTTGTTCTGTTGTTCGATGCGAGCGCGAGGAGGATGATTAGCGGTGACACGAAGATGAAGTTGTACCAGAGCATCCAGATTGTTCCTTGCATGGCTGTACTTTGCGCGGTTAGAAGACCGATGATTGCCACATAAATTCCACCGGAGCAAGGGAACGTGCATAGCCCAACAAGAAATCCGCCGATGAATGCTGTTGGCACCGTTGCCTTGTACATCCATTTTTCAAGCGTTACTTTTGTGTTATGTGGAATGCGTAGACGGACCGGAAAGGAAGGAAACAAGATGCCGATCAGTTGGATGATCCCTAGAGCGATTACAAGATAGGCGCCGATTTTCGCCATCAGGTGAGGGGCACCAGAAATGACGATCGCCTGCGCGATGCCAAGTCCAATCAAGAGGTAGGCAAGAAAGATGGCTCCGATATAGACGAGTCCCATCTTCCAAATTTTCACGCGCGTCTTTTTGATTGTGAACAGGAAGCTGATGAAGAAGAGGAGAACCGCAAATGCGCAAGGATTGAGCCCGTCTAGGAATGCGGAACTCGTTACAACAGCAAATAATCCCCAAAATCCGCGTTCGGCCACGATAGTGTCTGTTTGCGAAGAGACTTCACTAAGATACGTGGTGATAGGCTCGTTTATTGGATACGTTTTTACCTCACCTTTAAAATCCCAGACTTTATAATCCGAGGCATTACCGTGCATCTGATCTTGAAAGATCAGTAGTTTCTCATATTCATCCTGGTGCTCAAGGAGATAGCGGATTGTGTCTTCCGGCACGTGACCTCCAATCATCAGACTGTCTCCAACAAATGTCTCAATGTGGCTTTGGAGCTCAAATGGAATCCCCCATGCTTCATTGTACTCGGTGAGTATTTTTCGATTTTCGCGTTCGTTGATGTAGTCCTTGAGTTGGAGTGTGTAGCCATACTCGCCGAAGAGCGTGGGGTAAGTCTCTTTGACGAGTTCGCCACAATCCATGCAAGCCTCATTAAAGAAGACAATTACTTCTTCTTGTGACGGAGCGCTCGCTTTGGCGTGAGCGAAATGCGTTCCGGCGAACAAGAACATGCCCAGAACGGCTAACGTAAGAATTTTTTTCATAGGTACTTATTTCACTGCAATTACGTTGCCGATGACATTGATCTCAAATTCTGGTTGATTAGGATCAGACGTCTGCAGATAGACGACGCGTGCAATCGTACCGTTTTGATCTGGGTGAGCCATTGGATCAAAACTTATCGTTAATAATCGCTGGACGTTCGGTTCAATGGGGGACTGGTCCATTTCAGCTGTAGTGCATCCACAGCTGGTTGAAATACGATAGATTTCCAATGGTTTACTTCCGTAATTTGTCACAGTGACCGTTTGGGAGACTATTCCACCTCCTTGGTCAATATCACCGAAATCAATTGATGTGGGGTTCACGAAAAGCTGATTTACAGACGTCTCGACAACAGGGCGGGAGACGACACGTTGCACGCTAATCACAAAACCAATGACAAGAAAGACACCAATGATGATGGCAATTGAAAGGCGAGACATATGTACTATTGGTTTAGGCCGTGCATTCCATCCGATCCAGCGCCTCCGTGTGTTTTATGTCCAAGAACGCTCACGCGACCAGTCGCAAGAAGATAATCCTGAACAACGCCTGACGGATACCAGATTGCCTGCCATCGGTATGCTTCGCCGAGCAACTGATCGTCCGAATAGGTATCCCCGTACTTTTCCAGCATGTATTTGAAGAATCCTCGCGCCGACTTTGCATGGGCGCACCCGCAGTTACTGTTCAGCGTCACTTTAGTCGAAGAACCGCAACAGAAATTGCACGTAAGAAGCGAGATCAGCCGGTTGTAGCGGTCCATAAGTTCAGATGAGATACTTTTATTTTCGTATTGGCTCCAGACTTGCATGACGCCGACAGCATCGTCGAAGCTTGCTCCGTCAGGCGCGTAGAATGGAATGCCAGTTGCGACCATAACTGTCATGGCATCGGCAACAACATCGCCGGAGTCCGGCTCTCCAAGTACTTCCGTAATTGTTGGCATCGTCATCAGACTAGTGGTTTTCCCGTCATCGTTGAGCATTGGCATTATGATCTCCATCGCACTTGCCGGTTGCGATCCGAGGATGCCGAGTTTTATGGCGCGCGTCATACCCATCGCTTGGCTCATACTTGCCATTGCAATTTGGTTGACGATGAAGACAGCGATTAATATGCTAAGGAGAACTTTGTTATCAGTAATTGGTTTCATATGTCTCTATTATTTTGCGTCCGTCGGGCGTATCGTTTCACCAGTTTCAAGATTTTTATAGATTACGGATCCGAACGCCTCATTCGCTCGAAAGACAAACGTCCCGTCCGCTTCAACACTTCCGACACCTTCCCAGATAGACGTCAGTCCGGTATAGGCGACAGCTTGCGACGATAGAAGGATGGCTGGTGTTTCCTTGATGGCGTAGGTACTCAAAATGGCGCGTCCTTCTTGCGATTGCGCATCAACCGTTTTTTCCGCGACAATTGTCATGCCGAAATTTTTCTCCAGGATTGCTTTATGAATTTTCGGATCATAACAGTCATTGCAACTTGAGTCCGTGAGATAGGTGATAGTAACGAGTCCAGCTACCTCATTCTTGGTGAGATCGAAGTAGACCGGTTGATTCGGTTGAATGACGAGAACACCATTGTTCTCTTTCCCATCCAGTTGCATGAAGAAGTCGCTCACGTTTTCTTTGTCGTATTCGCCTTTTACAAGAAGCGCAGGCAGTCTCTCAATCCCATACGTCGCGATCATAGCTAGCGCATTTTCAGAGATAGACGCGATTGTTTCCGATTTCAGAATACGCACGTTTTGTTTTTCGATTTTTTGAATCAAAACATTACCATCAGCGCACGCTGTGCAATCAGGTGGTGTAATGAGTGTCAGTTCAATCTCGGCAGGATTTTTCGCTTCTTCTCGTTCCACGATGCTTGTCGTGATGTGGTTCTGCGCGTTCCAGAGGAACAGACTGCCTGTGAGCATCACCACGGCCAAGACTAAATAGCCCACCGTCAGAACAAGGGTTTCTCTTTTCATAGTGGGTATGATTAGCAACCGCCAACCATTTCTGGAAGTGATGATGTCGCGGAATCATCGGAATCAGCGGAATCATCGGAAGATGACGTCTTAATATCCGCGATTTGTCGGTCCAGAGCGAATAATTGTGCTGTCTGCAATATCCCGACGGCAATGAGCATAATCAAGACCGCGGATTGCAGAGTAGGCAACTTGATATTCGGTATCTTGATAGATATGGTTTTTGTTTCCTTGATCGGTTCGTTATTTTTGATGAGTTCGTCCTCCTTGGCGACGAGTTCGTGATGCATTTGTGTGTCCATAATTATTTTATGACATTCGCGGAGAATGTCAGTTTGATCTCTGGTTCAGTCTGACTGTTGGTCTTAAGTATTATGTTACGCGTAATTGCGCCAGTGGCATCTGGGCCGTGGGCGTTTGGGTCGAAGCTCACAAGTAGGGTCGCCGTTTCCCCAGCACTAATCGTTTCGGACAAAGTGGCGGTTCCTCCTCCGTGCCCGGCCATCCCCTTCAACCCACTCTTGCTTCCGTCCGTGTGGACGATTTGAGCCGTTGTGCACATGCAGGACGTTTCCATTTCTGTAATCTTAATCGGAGTTTCTGAATCGTTTGTAAGTTTTACCTCATATGTCGTAACGCCTTTCGACATCATGACGTCGCCAAAATCCCAATTCATTTCAGAGACAGTGAGAGAGGCTTCCACGGCCGAATCGGTTTCAGATACGGACGGCGACGATATCGCGTTAAAGCCGATCAGCAGGATGATCAATGCCGCCAGTCCAAGAATTACATTCTTTGTTTGTTTTTTCATAGATGATAGATGCAAATAGAACGCGCGAAATAAAGAATGGATACAAAAATGTTTTTGTATCCTGCTCGAAATTTATTCCCGTTTTATCACTGATCTAAGAAAAGCGTGCGCGGTTGGTGCGTTTATAGATGTTGAGCCAAAAATTTCAGTCAAAAGCGATTGACCAAACGTCCAAATTGGCGTTTGTAAAGCCATGGATTGTCCAGTACCGGAAGACGTCATGATAGCCGATGTCATTTTAGACGAAGGTAGTCTTAGACAACGGACTTCGCACATGTCGCGCGGTGCAGTACACCCTTTCTTTTTGCATCCCGTCTGCTGTTCCGACATCGGCGCGCTGTGTTCCATCATGTTTTCATCCATCGCGGAGGCTGTAACGTATTTTGGCCAGCCGAATACAAACAAGCCATTTACTAACAGCGCAACTAATAGACAAATTACGTTGAGACGCAACCTAGATTGCATAGGGCTTTAAGCATGGTTATAGTAGCACATTATTCAAGAATAACAAGCAAGACTTACGCAAAAGTGTGTTTGGTGAGTTTTGTGATAAGATAAAGAAATGAAAAATAACATCATGATCAAAAAGGCGTCTGGCGAGCTCCAAGCTTTTTCGTATGACAAATTGCGCCATTCGCTCGAAACATCAGGAGCTGACTCAATGCTTGCCGACGAAATCGTCGAGCATATTTCTAGTCAATTATACGAAGGCGTGTCAACAAAAGTCATTCACGCTCGGGCTCTGGCGATGTTGAAAACTCATCAAAAATCTTTTGCCGCTCGTTATGATCTTAAACGCGCTGTGTTCGCATTGGGGCCAAGTGGGTTTCCGTTCGAGCAGTATGTCGCGCGTCTGTTCAACGACATGGGTTATGCCACGCAGGTCGGCGTTGTCCTTCAAGGGAAATGTGTGACGCATGAAGTTGACGTTGTGCTGAAAAAGGGAGCCGTAAGTGGATTTGCTGAATGCAAATTTCACAATCGGCCCGGGATAAAATGTGACGTGAAAACTCCGTTGTATGTCCTAGCGCGTTTTGAAGATATCTGCGAAAGGGAGGAGGTCTCTTTCAAGGGAAATCAAGAACGTGAAGGGTGGTTGGTAACCAACACGCGATTTACAGACGACGCTTTAGCCTATGGATCTTGCGTAGGTCTCAAGCTTCTTGGTTGGAATACCGGGCCTCTCGGCGAGAGCCTTGAACGATTAATTGACAAGGGCGGATTGCATCCTATTACTTGTCTCACCTCGCTTAAGATCGAACAGAAACGACAGTTGCTCGCACAAGGTATTGTCCTTTGCCAAGAGTTAATTACCAGCTCAAATATATTACTTCCCGCAGAAATCATAGCCAAAGCAGTTGCTGAAGCTCGTGAACTTTGCAAGCGTCCGATTTATGCAAAATAAAGATTCAAGCAACCGTGGCCATGAGGGGCATGATATGCAAAAAATGAGTCATACCGACCATGAGGCGGCGATGACCAATCCAGAAATCGCCAAGGCCATGGAGACTGACATGCGGCGGAGATTCTGGTTTGCTTTTGTTCTGTCGTTGCCTATTTTTCTCTATTCACCTGTTGGCAAATCATTTTTTGGCGCATTACCAACGCCAATTCCTTCCAACTGGCTCTTGTTCATTCTCACGACGCCTATTGTTTTTTGGGCCGGATCAATTTTTATCACAGGCACATACCACGCGCTTCGGAAACGGAAGCTCAATATGTCAGTGTTGATTGCTACTGGTGTTTTGGCAGCCTACGGCTTTAGTGTCGTGCTGGTTTTCACGATCGGTGGTGAAACGTTTTTTGAGGCCGCGGCTCTGCTTGTGACCTTTGTGCTTTTTGGTCACTGGATGGAGATGAAATCACGTCGCGGAACATCTGATGCCTTGCGGGCTCTGTTCGATCTCATCCCACCAAAGTCAACGGTGATTCGTGACGGAAAAGAGTTGCTCATCTTAAGTGTGGAAATTGTGAAGGGTGACATGGTTTTACTGCGGCCGGGCGATAAGGCGCCTGTGGACGGAGTGATCACTGACGGGGAGTCATCTATTGATGAGTCTTTGGTGACAGGCGAATCAGTTCCTGTTGTGAAAGGGGTCAACGACAAGGTGATTGGAGGTTCTGTGAACCAGACTGGAGTCGTCAAGTTTCTTGCCACAGAAGTAGGCGCTGACACAGTGCTCGCCAGTATCATCAAACTTGTTGAGACGGCGCAGAATTCAAAAGCTCCAGGACAACGCCTTGCCGATAAGGCCGCGGCGATTTTGGTGGTCGTGGCAATCGGCGCCGGTGCCGTCACTTTTTTTGGCTGGTATGTCGTTGCCGGCGTCTCATTGCTCACCGCTTTGACGTTTGCTATTTCCACAATCGTTATTGCATGTCCAGATGCGCTCGGGCTGGCAACCCCAACGGCCGTCGCAGTCGGCACAGGGATCGGAGCTAAACACAATATTCTCATCAAAGACGCTTCGACACTTGAAAACACCGCGCGTATCAATGCCATTCTACTCGATAAGACAGGCACGTTGACGGAAGGAAAATTTGCCGTCACCGACGTCATAGCTTTCGCTCCATTCTCGGAAGAAGACGTCCTGCGTTTTGAGGCGAGTGCGGAGGCAGGTTCAAACCATCCAATCGCCAAAGCTATTTTGGAGACCGCGAAAATGAAAAATATTATTCTCTCAAATGTCACGAATTTTGAGTCGGTCGCCGGATATGGGTTAAAGGTCATCATTGATAATAAGACAGTATTTGCCGGTAATGAAAAATTACTTTCAGATAATCGAATTGACACATCGTCCGCCCAAACGAGAATTGGTACGTTGATGGACGATGGTAAGACGTTGAGTTTTCTTGCCGTGGAAGGCAAGCTCGCTGGGATTATAGCCGCCGCTGATATGCCAAAGCCAAGAGCGAAACAGGCGATTGATGGATTAAAATCGTACGGCATTGAAGTCGCCATGATCACCGGCGATCACGAAGGAGTCGCCAAGGAGATTGCTCGCGAGCTCGGCATTGAACGTTACTTTGCACGAGTTCTTCCGGAGGAGAAAGCGAGCTATGTCAAAAAGCTTCAGGATGAGGGAAAATTTGTCGCCATGGTTGGAGACGGTATTAACGACGCGCCAGCTCTAGCGCAAGCTGATATCGGCATTGCCATCGGCGCGGGGACGGACGTCGCTATCGAAACGGCGAACATCGTCCTTATGAAATCGGATCCGGCGGATATTCTTGCGGCAATTACATTGTCAAAGGCTACGGTTACAAAGATGAAACAGAACTTGTTTTGGGCGACGATTTACAATCTGCTAGCTATTCCTATCGCGGCGGGTGCGTTTTATAGTTCATTCGGTTGGATGTTACGTCCGGAGATTTCCGCCCTCCTCATGTCGGCGTCTTCAATTATTGTCGCGCTCAACGCCGTTTCCCTAAAGCGCGTTGAATCGAAGCTTTCTTTCATGAAAGATTTATAAAATCATGGCAAACCATCTTCCAAAGACTGTTGCTCCGGAGACATTTGCGTTGCATGGAGCTTATGTTCCTTCTAGGTCCGAGGGTGCGCTCAAACCGCCACTTTTTGGAACCTCTACATTTGTTGCTAGTTCGGCAGGTGAGTAGATTTTCGAGGAACGTTGGTCGCAGTTCGAACAAGCGGAGCGGTCTGCCTTGTTCGCGAGTGGGATGGCGGCGATTACCACATCGTTGCTTACGTTATGTCGGCCTGGCGACCATATCCTGTACTCTGCGCCGGTGTACGGTGGCACTGATTACTTGATGAAGCATCTGCTACCGTCCTTCGGGATTCAGACCACTGCATTTCTCGTGACTGACGGGTTCGAACAGATGCGTGCG
>JBBTQF010000030.1:3774-23532 GCA_038065815.1 Patescibacteria group bacterium | reverse complement strand
TCTTTGCAAGAGCTAACAGAGTACTGCATGAGGAGGAGGGAGGGGGCATGAGTGATTTCTACTATTAGTCGCGCAATGGCAGTTCGGAGACTGAAGTATTTTGTGAATCATCAGAAATGGCGACGTATGCCATTTTTTTGTCTTCAGAGAGCCACGCGCGTTTTATGCCATCATCAGACATCAGCGTTGTGGTCACAGGGTGCGCAGGATCGGAGATATCATACGCGACCACACGATCTGTGAATGCGAGCAAAAAGGTGTGCCCATTGATGATACGCGCATCAAGCATTGTCTCGCCGGAGCGCGTAACAAGTGTATCACTACCAAACTCTGGGACATAGTGATGCGCCTCCAGTCCGTCGCCGTACACAAGTCCTTGCCCGCCCCACTCAAAAAAGTTGGCGCGCGCATTCACGAGAATTGGTGGACCCTCGGTTTGCGTATCAATGAGGAATAGTCGCGTGCCGTTCTCCTCAATTACGAGTACGAGATCTCCGACTTCTTGCACAGCGCGATATGTGCCGTTTGGCAGAATCGCGAGAGAGATAGTCTCACTGCCAGATTTTTTCCCCACGAGCTCTTCGTTTCCTTGTGTTGTGAATGTGTATGTCGTGAGTGCAGGATATAAACTCAAACGCAGAGCCTCCTCTGGCGTCATACCGTCAGTAATGGCGATGCGATTAAGGAGTGACTGTTCAAGGCCAGCAGAATTCACTTGCCACGTCTCGTACCACGAAGTTCCGGCCTTAACGTAAGCATACGAGTCGTCATCTCGCGATGCATTGACGGCCATTGCGCCATCTTCCAAAAAAGATATCGTCGGCTCTGCCTCTAAAAAAAGCACAATTTTTTCTACAACAGTCGTCTCTCGTGATCGCACAGTCACCTCGCGTTGCCAATCACGGTAGCCATCTTTTGTCAGGCTCAACGTATAGGTGCCGGGGATGACATTTTTTATCACACTTGGTGTGCGGATGAGTTTGCTGTCCTTATTAAGGAGAACACGCGCCCCACGCGGATCGGTGGAGACGGAGATCGCGCCAGTTTTAACGAAGCTTATGGTGCGCGCGTCAAAACGATACCCGTATGTGTATAACACCACGAGTGGAGTCGCAAAAAGGAAAAGAAGCAGGTAGAGGTAATAGGCTGTACGGCGTAATCGTAGTGACCGTAATGTTCCTGTCATAGGTGTAAGCGATTCCCATTTTTCATTTCTATGAGTTATGATAGACTACGTTTCATGATTAGTCGATTTTCAATGTCTGCGCAGATTTTGATTCTGGCGGTCTTTACGACCGCCTCGTTTGCAATTGGCTACGACGTTGGGTGGGAAAAAGGCACGGCTTCTGTTGTTCCTGATGGTGAGGGTCAGGTGCTTGGTGAGGGCGAGATTCCATATGGCTTGAGCGAGGATGTGAATTTCGCATTATTCTGGGATGTCTGGGATCTTATCAAGGAAAAGTATGTTGATCAGCCTGTTTCGGAGAAGGACCTTTTCTATGGATCGTTGCGTGGCCTCCTGTCCGGGCTGAATGATCCGTACTCAACGTTTTTCGATCCTGTTGATAACGAGGCTTTTCAAGCAGAGCTCGAAGGTAGCTTTGATGGTATTGGCGCCGAGATCGGTATTAAAGATGGACAACTACAGGTGGTTGCGCCACTTTCTGGTTCTCCTGCCGAGCGAGCTGGTATTCTTTCTGGCGACAAGATTTATTACATTGATGGGGTTGAGACTTATGAGATGACAGTCGAAAAAGCAGTTCAAATGATTCGAGGAGAGGGTGGCACGACGGTCACACTCTCGATTGCGCACGATGGCGCCGAATCTCTCGAGGACATTGTCATTACGCGCGAGACGATTACCATTGATAGCGTGAAGTTCGTCCTCCGTGATGATGGAATTGCCGTCATCAATATTTTCTTCTTCAACGGTGATACAACAGAGCTTTTCAACGATGCGGTTCAACAGATTGCGGTGAGTGATGTAAAAGGGATTATCCTTGATCTGCGCAATGATCCGGGCGGTTACTTGAATGCCTCGATTGATGTAGCAAGCGCATGGATTGACAATGATGTGGTTGTAAGCGAGCATGTTCAGGATGAAGTGACACCGTTTTTGACAACGCAGATAGCCTTGCTCGAAGGGATTCCGACGGTCGTGCTTGTCAATGGCGGAAGCGCATCTGCATCCGAGATCGTCGCCGGTGCGTTGCAGGATTATGATCTTGCAACCGTCATAGGTGAACAGACATTCGGGAAGGGATCTGTGCAGGATTATCGTGAGTTCGCGGACGGGTCAGCTATTAAGCTGACCATTGCAAAATGGTTCACACCACTTGGCCGTTCCATTGACGAGGAGGGTATTACGCCGGATGAGATTATTGAATTCACAAGGGAACAATACGAAGCAGGACTCGATCCACAATTCGACCGAGCCGTCGAAATCATTAACCAAACCCCGCGTTGAAGTTTCGGCCGGCGGTATTGTATTTAAGCGCACCAGACAAGGTGTGTTTGTTGGAATGCTTATAGATGCCTACGGAAAGTGGACATTTCCGAAAGGACACGTACGACGCGGTGAGTCTTTTGCGGAGGCTGGGCGACGAGAATGCTACGAGGAGATGGGGCTTTCAGGATTGCGAGCTGTGCGAAAACTCGGACGCATTGATATTTGGTTTGTTGATCGCTATGTGCACAAAGGGTGCCTCATTCATAAGTTCATTTACTATTTTTTATTTGAGGCTTCAAGTCAGGCACGGGTAAGGGTTCCACGGCAGAGCTCGGAAGGGGAGCGCATTGCCGAAGTTGCCTGGGTGCCGTTTGAACAAATACTTCGACGTTCAAATTATAAAGATTTGGATAAGATAATGAAGATCGCCGTTGCCCACATCCGCCGTTTTGCCGGTCATGGTAAACTAGCGCCGTATGAAAATAATCTTGCTCAAGGAGGTCAAACCGCACGGCAAGGAGGGAGACGTGATCGAGGTATCCGAGGGATACGCCCGCAATTTCCTGTTTCCGCAACACGCAGGCATTCAAGCAAGCCCGGCGGCGCTCGTCGCCCTTAAGCAAAAGAAACAGCGAGCGGTCAACAACGAACAGAGAACGCTCACTAAAGCGCGTGAGCTGGCGACTAAATTCGATGGGATGCAAGTAACTGTAGTTGCGAAAGCGAATGAGCATGGAAAACTTTTTGCCGCAGTTTCGGAAAAAGATATTCTCAAGGCGCTCAAAAAAGAGGCAGGTCAGGTTGAAGTTAAGTGTGCGCGTTTTATAAAACCGATTAAGGAGGTAGGGGAGTTTGCTGTGAATCTTGAGCTCCCGCACGGTCTTGAAGCGGAGATCCAACTAATAGTTGAAGCGGGGATGTAAACGTACGAAGTATGTCTTTCGAACAACAAGAACCGTACAGGAATGAAAAAGGTGACACAATTGATTTTGAAAAAAAACGATTGGAATTCTGGCTCGAAAATGTGCCTTCTGATATCCGTCGATATGAGTATGATCTTTGGAGACGATATCGTGAATTATTCCACGTGCTTCAATACGAGCATAAAGCTTCCATAAGATCTGGACGTATGGTCAATCCTACATTTACACAAGAAGTCTCTGAAGAATCATGGAAAGAGTTCAAGGATAGTTTTCTTTTATTGCAGGAATTAGCTGTTCACGCGCATCGTGTGCTTGGTTGTCGAGGATATTCTCGGAGTGACTTTATTCTTGCAAATGGCATTTTTTACATTCTCGAGACTAATACACTTGCTGGTCTTACATCTGCAAGTCTTCTCCCGCAACAAGCCGCTGCCGCGGGCATTTCGTTTTCACAGTTACTCAATCGTATCATTCAGAATGCATTGTTATGACCTGTATTAAAAACATGTTGCACAATCTGTGTGACATAAAAAATATAGTGCAACACGTTTTATGACCAAATACATTTTTGTTTGTGGCGGAGTGATGTCTGGAATTGGCAAAGGAATTACGACTTCATCAATTGCTCGCGTTTTGAAGGACGATGGGTTTTCAGTCACGGTGGCGAAGATTGATCCTTATTTTAACGTTGATGCGGGGACGTTGAATCCCGTGGTGCATGGTGAAGTATTTGTGACGGATGATGGAACAGAAGCAGATCAGGATTTAGGAAACTACGAACGGTTCCTAGAGCAGGATATGGGTCGTGATAACATTATGACTTCAGGTTCGGTGTACCGATCAGTAATAGAACGAGAGCGAAATCTAGAATACGGTGGCAAAGACGTACAAATGATGAGCGACATTCCGGACGAGGTTATTCGTCGTTTGAAAAAATTAGCCAAAAACTCCAAAGTCGATTTTGTTCTGGTAGAAATTGGAGGCACGGCCGGTGATGTTGAGAATTTAGTTTTTCTTGAGGCCGCGCGTGTTTTGAAATTGGCCGATCCGCAACATGTCTTGTTTGTTTTAGTTAGTTACTTGCCGGTGCTTAACAATACAGGGGAGATGAAATCTAAACCGACACAGCACGCGGTGCGAGCATTGAGCTCGGTCGGCATCCAAGCGGACATCATCATTGCTCGCGCGTCAGTGCCGATGGATCAACCGCGTAAAGAAAAAATTTCTCGTTTGTGTAATGTCATGCCCGAGGATATTATCTCCGCACCAGATGTCGGCTCCATTTATGAGGTGCCGTTGAATTTTGAACGTGACCACATTGTTGATCGCATTTTGCATAAAGTAAGACTAAAACCAAAGCGTCATAATCATGCGGTCTGGCGGCGCTTGGTGCGGTCCATCCATCGAGTGAAAAAATCGGTGCGTATCGCTATCGTTGGCAAGTATTTTACTAGTGGCGATTTTGCTCTTACTGATTCCTATCTATCCGTGCTTGAGGCCGTTAAGCACGCCTCGTGGGCACAAGGTTGTAAGCCACAGATTATATGGGTGAGTGCAGAGACGTATGAAAAAAATCCTGCCAAACTTAAGGATCTCAAGCAATTTGATGGAGTAATTATTCCCGGTGGATTTGGTGGGCGGGGAATTGATGGCAAGGTCGCGGTCATTAAATATTTGCGTGAGCATAACATTCCGTTTTTGGGGTTGTGTTATGGATTACAGTTAGCAGTGGTGGAGTACGCGCGAAATGTGGTTGGGTTGAAGAAGGCTCATACCACCGAGATTGATCGCAAAACGCCATATCCTGTGATTGATACTCTTCCAGATCAGGTGGCCAAGATTATCAACAAGCAACTTGGCGGCACGATGCGACTGGGGGCTTATGATTGCAAACTTAAAGCGGGGAGTGTGGTGCGAAAATTGTATGGCAAAGAAATGATAAGCGAGCGTCATCGTCATCGCTACGAGGTGAACAACGCGTACAAGAAGCAACTCGAGGATGCGGGACTTGTGATCTCGGGCGTGAATCCAAAGACCAACTTGGCCGAAATGATCGAACTCCCCGAACACAAATTTTTCGTCGGCACGCAGGCTCATCCTGAACTCAAATCCCGCCCCCTTCATCCACATCCGTTGTTTGTTGGTTTGATAAAGGCCTGTCTGCCGGCAGGCGGCGATGAAAAAATAACTGCAAAAAGCCTGCGCTATCGAAGAGTAACTCTTGGCCGGCGGAAGCACGGTTTGGCCGTATTAAAAAAGGATTGATTTTCTGTTGATATTGATTTGCTCAACTGTCCGCTCTTTTTTCTTGGTATTTTCCGTGTAAGAAAGAATGATCAGTCGGTCGCCGAGATAAAAATGGCATTCCGTGCACTTGCCGGAGTTGCTTCTTCCGAGCACTTTTGTCGGACTCAAGATTTGCTTGATTGACAAAAACAAAAAATCGAACAGGGATTGAGCGGCGAGCTCGTACTGTTCGATAATGGCTTTTTCAGACCAAATGCCTGTGTCAGAAAACAGCTCGCGGTATCCTCGGCGGTAGGCGTTGACGTAAGCGACTATTTCCGCGACGGCTACTTCGCTAAATCGCACGAGAAACATAAGCCTTCGAGGATTGGGCCTTCAATGTAAAAGGAGTCTTTTTTGTTGCGTGTAATTCTCGACGAAGAGTAGCAACAGACTCTTTGATTTTTTTGTTGACGATTTCTTGAGCCTCGTCGAACGCATAAGTCTTCATACAAAGATAATTTAGCACGAGATTTGGACGAAGTCAAAAAAGCATGCGCCGGCCGAAGGAGTGATCCTTGGCCGGCGGAAGCGCGGTCCGACGCGAGTGGGCGTCGGGGTTAGTTGGTGGTCTTCACCTCGTTCGGGAAGCAGGTGGCGAACTCGGTCGGGAGGTAGACCGGACGACTCCTGTGGAGGGGCGAGCGGGCACTCCAGGTGGGAGCGTCGCCGAGGTCGATGCCGGGCTTGGCGCCGATGAGGCCCCCGATGCCCTCGTAGTCATCGAACTTATTGGCCATCCGCTCCTCCTTCTCCGCCTGCTCGTCGAGCCGCGTGAACTCGGCATCGATCTTCTCTTTGTCCGCCGTCGCCGTCTTGATGACCACGCTGTTGGCCGAGGCAGCCTTGATCGCCGCGGCGACCTTGGCGTCGTAGCTTGCCTTGAGCTTCTCAAGCTCCTTGCGGTAGGCGGCGTTGGCGGCGGCGATCTCGGGGGACACGTCGGACAGCGGCACCAGCTTGAGCTCCGTGTTGGTAGCGGCCAACGGCTCCTGCATGGCCAGCCACACGGTGCGGGCGTCCGCACAGCCAGTGTTGGCTGCATCGAGCTTGGTTTCGGCGGCGCTCTTCTGCGTCTCCAGCTTCTTGCGGTAGCCTTCGATCGCTGCGCTTCGGGCTTCCTTGGCCGCCACGATGCTGACGTCAGCGTCGGCGACGGAGGTGGAGGGCTCGCCAGCGAAGGCGAGGGAGGCGAGGAACAGGATGAGGTACATGGGTGGCTCCGGGGTCGTGGGTGGGTGTGTCTAGGTACTTGGTTATAGTACAAAGAGCCTCGCTTTATAGCAAAAAATGGGGGGTTTGTCAATGATTGGACCAACAGTTGACCAATTTGTTGGAATTCTCTATACTTTCGATCGAAGTTACCTAACCTAATCTTTATGGCACATAAAAAAGCAGGCGGTTCTACTGGTTTAGGCCGAGAGTCCGCCTCAAAACGACTTGGCGTCAAACTCGGCGATGGACAGAGTACACGCGCTGGTATGATTATCATGCGACAGCGTGGTACTAAGATTCATCCAGGCAAGAACGTTGCGCGTGGAGCGGATGATACACTTTACGCAAAGCTCGGCGGGATCGTGAAGTTCACGCGCAAACTTGCGCCAAATTTTCACGGAACGCTGGCTAAGCGGGTGTACGCGAACGTTGTACCGCACCAGGTCTCTCACAAAAAATAATCTTGAGACCTCTGCAAAACTGCGTCTTTTCGTTTCATTGGCACCCGTCGACCCCACTCAACGTAGATATCCCTACGTCTCGTGGGGCTCGACAGCCCATTCAACGAAAATCCATCACTTTTTCAGAGGTCTCTCTTTCATGAAACATCGCTTTGTGCGGTGTTTTGTGTTATCATTTCGTTATGCGTGATCAAATTAAATCCATACTTTCCGACATGCGACCGGCCTTCCAACGCGATGGTGGAGATATTGAGTTGGTAGATATTGATGAGTCAACTGGTCTCGTTTCTGTGCGCATGAGTGGCGCGTGTAAGGGATGTCCGATGTCTGAAATTACACTCAAGGCCGGCGTCGAGGCTACTCTGATCGAGAACGTTCCCGGCGTCACCGAAGTTATAGCAGTTGAGTAAAATGAAACTTCGTTTGCGAAAATACTTTTTGAAATTTGAGCCGTTGCCTTTTCGGCAACCGCTTGTTCGTACCAGCCTCATTTTGTCTTTGCTGTTTTTGGGGCTTATTGTTTTTTTACTTATCGGACGGCTGTTGCCACTAATTGGCGATCATGAGTTCGTGGTTCTGCATTATAATGTTTATGTTGGCGTAGATCGCGTTGGTCATTGGTCGCGTCTGCTTGTGATGCCGATCATCGGTCTTATTGCCGGTGTTGTTAACGTCTTGTCTGCGTCGTGGTGGTGGGAGCGTGAGCGTATGCTCGCTCTTTATTTCTTGATCGGAACGGTCGTGATTGAGTTCACGATGGCTGTGGCGAGTTTACTAACAGTGCTTGTGAATCTATGACCCCAGAGGTTTTTGCAATCATCAAAATCCTTGTTCTCACTACGCTGTCTTTTATCGTTGCTATGGCGTGGACGCCAGTTTTCGCTTACGTCGTCTATCGTTTAAGACTTGGTAAGCAGATTCGTGATTCGGCGAGCGCGCCGATTATGGCAAAATTGCACGCGAAAAAAGCCGGCACACCAACAATGGGAGGCGTGATCGTGTGGGGAACTGTGCTGTTGTTTGCTGTGTTATTCTCGTTTTATAAACCACTTGATTTCATCACGCGCTCGGAAACGCTTTTGCCACTTGGTGCACTTATTGCCTCCGCACTCGTAGGTCTTGTTGACGACTATTTCAACGTGCGACGGATCGGGCCAAACGGCGGTGGATTGCGTATGCGTCATCGTCTGCTAATCTACACCGCAATTGCGGCCGTCGGCGCATGGTGGTTTTTCGTAAAGCTCGGGTGGGACGTAATTCACGTTCCGTTTTTCGGAGATTATTTTCTTGGTTGGTGGTATATCCCAGTTTTTTTGTTCATCATTGTAGGAACGTCGTTTTCAGTCAACCAAACGGACGGACTCGATGGACTCGCTGGCGGTACGTTGCTCACGTCCTTCGGCGCCTTTGGCGCGATCGCATTTTTGCAAGGCCGTTATGACCTTGCCGCTTTTTGCGCGGTGATCATCGGTGCCTTGCTGGCTTTCTTGTGGTTCAACATCAACCCAGCGCGGTTTTTTATGGGTGACACCGGCTCCATGTCGCTTGGCGTGACTCTCGGCATCGTTGCCATGCTTACGAACGCGGTACTGCTTTTGCCGATCATTGGACTCGTTTTTGTAGTCGAGTCGCTCTCAACGATAATCCAGATCATCTCAAAAAAACTGTTCAAGCGGAAGGTATTTCTTTCTTCACCTATTCATCATCATCTCGAGGCGATCGGTTGGTCCGAGCCCAAAATCGTCATGCGCTTTTGGGTTATCTCTGTCGTGAGTGCCAGCCTTGGCCTTGTTGTTGCTTTTTTAGATCATGCGCTCGCCTGAAGCATCACGCGCCGTATTCGATCAGACACTTCTAATGCTTGTCGTGGGACTGATTTTGTTTGGTCTTGTAATGCTGTCCTCGGCAAGCAGTCCAGTCGGTTATGAAAATTTTGGCGACGGTTATTATTTCGTGAAGCATCAAATTTTTTTTGGTCTCGTACCAGGGATTATCGGACTCATCTTTTTTCTGCGCTTTCCATACAATCGGATGAAGCGTCACGCGTTCACTCTGTTTGTCATCTCGGTTGTTCTTCTTTTGCTAGTGTTCATTCCGGGTATTGGATCCGAGTTTGGTAGCTCGAATAGTTGGATTTCGATCGGAGGACTTTTTTCGGTTCAGCCTGCCGAGATTGTGAAACTCACATTTTTGTTTTACCTTGCCGCGTGGCTGGAGAAAAAAAGTGAGCTGGTGCCGTTTCTAATTGCACTTGGTTCGGTGCTTTTTCTTATCATGCTACAACCTGATCTTGGTACGACAACGATTATTACAGCGATGGCCTTTGCTGTGTATTTTGTGGCCGGAGCTCCGGTAATGCATTTACTTTGGCTCGGACTCGCTGGTCTTGGTGGTCTCGGATTTCTTATCGCGATTGCGCCGTATCGTGCGGCTCGTTTCACGACTTTTCTTCATCCAGAGCTCGATCCGCAGGGAATCGGCTATCACATCAATCAGGCATTGCTTGCAATAGGATCGGGCGGTATTCTTGGTCTTGGTTATGGGCAGTCTCGTCAAAAGTTTGAGTATTTGCCAGAAGTCGCTGGCGATTCGATTTTTGCCGTTATTGCCGAAGAGATGGGATTTGTGATTTCAGTGCTTCTTGTTCTCGCCTTCGCATATCTGTTTTGGCGTGGCGTGAAGATTGCAAAAGGGGCGCCAGACGCATTTGGTCGCTACGTCGCGACCGGCATCGTCGTATGGATTACCCTGCAGGCATTCATCAATATTGGCTCGATGACAAGCATCATGCCAATGACTGGTACCACTCTGCCATTTGTGAGTTACGGTGGAACATCGCTTGCTGTGACGATGAGCGCGATTGGAGTACTCCTCAATATTTCTAAGTCAGTAAAGACAGACGCGTAGTTTTGTTTTTTATGAAAATAATGCTCACTGGCGGTGGTACTCTCGGACCAGTTACGCCACTTATTGCCGTTGTTGAGGCTCTGCGTCTCGACGATTCTCATGTGGAGTTCGTCTGGGTTGGCACGCCACATGGACCAGAGGCAGAAGTCGTGCTCGCGGCTGGAATTTCGTTTCTCGCGCTTTCTGTTCCAAAGCTCACACGCCACGCGCCAGCTCGATGGATAGGCATTCCATTTGGCCTCGTATTGAGTTGCGTTCGATCTCTCACGCTGTTGCGTAAAGAAAAACCAGACGTCATTTTGAGCGCCGGCGGTTATGTGAGTGTGCCAATTATTTGGATGGCTACCGTGCTTGGGATTCCAAGTTGGATTCATCAACAGGATGTGCGTGCCGGGCTTGCCAACAAACTCATGGCGCCATTTGCGGATCGGATTTCTGTGGCGTGGGAAAAATCTCTTGCGGATTTTGATTCCGAGAAGACGATCTACCTCGGCAATCCAGTTCGAGCTTCTCTTTTTTTTGGATCTCGAGATCGTGGTCTTCAAGCGTTCTCATTTCTCAATTCTAATCTTACGATTCTTATAATGGGCGGTGGTACAGGCTCCTCATGGATCAATGATGTTATTGGAAGGATTGGAAGCGAGCTCGAAATGAACGCGAATGTGTTGCACATCACAGGAGTAGGGAAGAGCTCGACTCTAACTCACTCCGTTGAACTCGTGAGTGACGGAATGGCTGATGTCTTTGCTATGGCAGACGTGGTTATTTGTCGCGCCGGAATGGGAACGATTTCTGAACTTGCGGCGCTCAAAAAATCCGCGATCATAATTCCAATGCCAAACTCGCATCAAGAAGACAACGCGCGTATTCTTGATGAGTGTGGTTCCGCGATTATTTTGCATCAATCTCAAACGACTCCGCAGATGCTTTTAACTAATGTTATTCGCTTGCTTGATGATGAAAAAAAGCGATTTGAGCTTGGACAACGATTGCATCATCTGCTCAAAACCGACCGCGTCGCTGAAACTTTGGCACACCATCTAATAGTTCTCGCTAAAAAATAAATTAGTCTTTGATCCTAAAAAACATCGTCCGAAACGATATTTTTAAGAATCCTGATTTCCAACGTGGTGCGCCGGGCGGGGATCGAACCCGCGACCTTGGGCTTAAAAGGCCCCTGCTCTACCACTGAGCTACCAGCGCATACGGAAGAGGTTAGCAGTTTTTATATACATGGTAAAGTGGTGATATGCGAACAGATTGTTTTTTCCTATAATGACGTCGTATGAAATTTTTACACCTAGAAGACGAACTAAAGGAGCTCACCTACGAAGATGTTTTTCTCATGCCACAGTCTTCAGATGTTCATTCGCGCATGGATGTTGATCTGACGCCTGCCGGCGGTTTTGGCATGGCCTTGCCTGTCGTTGTGGCCAACATGAATGCGGTCGCGGGACGTCGCATGGCCGAGACGGTCACACGGCGAGGCGGTCTTGTTGTCCTGTCGCAGGACTTATCGTTTGAGCGAATTGAGGAAATGGTGAAGTATGTCAAGGCAAGGCATCATGTATTTGAGACGCCGGTGGTGCTCAAAAAAGAAGAGTCAGTGCAGACGGCGCTCAATTTAATTTCAAAACGCTCGCATCGCGCTGTGATGATTGTAGATGAAGAGGGAAAACCCGCGGGAATTTTTACGGAAAAAGATGCGGATGATCGCGATCGTTTTTCGCGACTTGCGGACGTGATGACGACAGATCTCATCACTGTGCCACATACGGCAACGCCCGTGGAAGTTTTTCGCACCTTACACGAGCGACACATTTCCATAGTGCCTGTGGTGGATGAAGTAGGCAGGCTCGTTGGAGTGATGACCAAGCGCGGAGCGTTACGAACTAAATTGTATCGTCCAGCGCTCAACACGCAAGATGAGCTTCTGACAAGCGTTGCGGTGAGCATAGGTGCGGGATTCGAAGAAAGTGTTGAGCATCTCATGGCCATTGGGGTAGATATTTTGGTGCTAGACACGGCGCATGGAGACCAGACGCGAATGCTGAAGACCATTGCGCGCGTGCGACAAATACTTGGTCCAGATCGTCCGCTCGCCGCCGGCAACATTGTGACCGAAGAGTCGGCAGTGCGTTTCATGGACGCTGGTGCAACGATTCTCAAAGTCGGTCTTGGCCCCGGAGCGATGTGCAAGACGCGCATGATGACAGGCGTTGGACGTCCGCAGTTTTCTGCTGTCTGGCGCATTGCGCGTCTGGCTCGGCCACGAGGAGTTCACGTGTGGGCTGATGGTGGCATCAAATATCCACGAGATGTCTCGCTCGCCCTAGCGGCTGGGGCGCAGTCCGCGATGATTGGGACGTGGTTTGCAGGCACTTATGAAAGCGCGGCAGATGTTCGTATTGATGAGCACGGCAGGCTCTTTAAAGAAAATTTTGGCATGGCCTCAACGCGCGCTGTTACCGATCGCACGCGCCGTCTTGAGCCGTTTGATCAAACACTCAAACAATTTTTTGATGAGGGCGCAAGTCATTCACGGCTGTACCTTAAAGACGGAGAAGAGAGCGTTGAAGATATTTTGGATAAAATTACCGCCGGCGTTCGCAGTGCTTGCACGTATGCCGGAGCTCGCAATCTGAAAGAGTTTCACGAACGAGCCGTGGTTGGAGTACAAACGTCTGGTGGGTACGATGAGGGCAAACCTGTGAAGGAGAGTTGGGTGGTTTAAAAGATGTCTCCGATTATGGTAAGCTAAATAAGCTATGAAAATCGCCATGATTGGGCAAAAAGGGGTGTACATGACCGAGCGTGGCGGTGGTGTTGAAAAGCACGTCAAAGAGATTGCCGAGCGTCTTGCGCTCAAAGAGCATGAGGTGATTGTATATGCTCGTCGTCGTTATACACCCAAAAATGCCCAGCAAGTTGCCGGTGTTAAGCTCGTTTATCTGCCGACTCTCTACACAAAAAATCTTGAGGCGATCATACATTCTTTTTTTTCTACACTGCACGCGCTGTTTCAAAAGTACGACATCATCCACTATCACGGTGTTGGTCCAGCAACGCTTGCATGGTTGCCAAGACTTTTTTGTCCCCGCGCCAAGATTATTGTGACGTTCCACTCTCAAGATCGCTATCATCAAAAGTGGAGTTGGTTTGCTCGGCAGTATCTACGTTTTGGTGAATGGGCCGCAATATATTTTTCGCACGTTTGTATTGTTGTGAGTCATGTGTTGCAAGTTTATATTCGTGATCATATGCATCGTCAGGCCGTTTATATTCCAAATGGCGCTGACATTCAGCAGGTGAGTTCTAGCCGTGAGCTCGCGCGTTTTGGGCTCACCAAAGGCGAGTATATCCTCAACGTTGGGCGTATCGTGCCACAAAAAGGTTTACAATATTTGATTCAGGCTTATAAAAGCGTGCGTACAAACAAAAAACTTGTCATGGTTGGAGCTCCGAGTTTTTCTGAACGTTATTTTGCGGAGCTCAAACGTCAGGTCGCAGGGAACAGTGGAATAGCTTTTCTTGGGCATCATGAAGGCGAGGCTCTGCGTCAGCTCTATGCGCACTGTTGGTTGTACGTTCAGCCGTCCGAATCAGAGGGTCTTGCGCTCACCGTTCTTGAGGCGATGAGTTTTGGCAAAGCTGTGCTCGTTTCCGACATTCCTGAAAACATGGAGGCGATGCATGGCTGTGGATTTACGTTTGCTAATCGTGACAGCGATGACCTCGCTACGCAAATCACAAAACTTTTAAATCATCCCGAGCTTGTTGCGGACGTAGGAAAACGCGCGCAGGCAGTGATTGCTAAAGAGTTTTCTTGGGACGTTGTCGCAAAACATATTGAAGAAGTGTATGTTAGTAGCAGGCATTGAGTCTCCACGGCAGATCATACTCAATCAACTTAAAGGTCCGCTAGTTTTTATTTTGCTTTTGGCAGGGGCATTGAGTTTCGCGGTCGGCGAATGGTTTGACGCGAGTGTTATTTTATTTGCCGTCTTGGTAAACACCGTGCTTGGTTTTTTTCAGGAATATAAAGCGTCACGAGCGCTTGAAGAATTGCGCTCGCTTGTAAAACCGTTTGCGCGCGTAGAGCGAGACGGTAATGTGAAAACGATTTCGACTGATCAGATCGTTATTGGTGATGTCCTAGTTCTTGAAACAGGAGATGTTATCACCGCGGACGCCAGACTTACGCAGGTGTGGGATTTGCAGACGAACGAATCTACGCTCACAGGTGAGTCAACGCCCGTGGTGAAGACACTAATGGAGGTCTCTGCAGATGCCGTAATCGGAGATCGGACGGACATGGTTTGGAGTGGCACAACTGTCATGGCTGGACGCGCGCGGGGAGTGGTCGTTGCGGTTGGTAAAGATACGGAGCTTGGAAAAATCGCCGAACTCGTCAGAGAGACAAGGGAGAGTCCAACCCCATTGCAGGCGCAAATGACAAAGTTTTCTCGCGAGTTGGCGATGCTGACGTTTGCTGTCTGTCTCGTAGTCGTAGGTGTTGGACTTGCGCGTGGATTTGAAATCGTGGAAATAGTTCGCCTTTCAGCGGCAATCGCAGTCGCTGCCGTTCCTGAAGGTCTTCTTATTGGCGTTACCGTGGTGCTTGTGGTCGGTATGCGTCGTATTCTCAAGGCTAAGGCTCTCGTGCGTAGGCTCGTGGCCGCCGAGACGCTTGGCAGTGTTAGCGTTATTTGTACGGATAAGACAGGTACGATTACGGAGGGAAGCATGAAGGTAGTTAAGGTTGGTATTGGAGAGTCGGGGAATTTGGAAGATATGCTTTTGATCGCGGCGTTATGCAATAACGTATATTTTGAGGGGGATCTCTTGCATGGTACGCCGACAGAATCGGCGCTCATGCGTTACGCCATTGATGAAGGTTTTTCAAAACATAAACTTGAGCTCGATCACGCGCGTCTTGCCGAGATACCCTTTTCATCCGCGACAAAATACATGGCCACACTGCATAACTGGGAGGGGAAGCGACGAGTGCTTGTGAAAGGAGCTCCGGAGGTGATCTTTTCAAAGTGCGCCAGAACAGTCAGATCGGAGGAAATAGAAGTTCTTACAAGACAAGGCCTTCGCCTCCTCGCTGTTGCTTATAAGGATATTGACGGCTCACAAATGGATTTTAAGGAAGAGCATCTTGAAGCACTCACTTATGCAGGTTTTTTTGCCATCGCCGATCCGATACGCGCCGAGGCCAAGGAGACGATTAAGCAGGCGAAACTGGCAGGAGTGCGGACGGTAATCATTACTGGCGACCATCCGGAAACAGCGCGTTACATTGCGCATGAAGCAGGTTTTGATGGAGATAGCGTGGCCGTCATGACAGGCGTTCAGCTCGATGCGCTTTCAGATGAAGCGTTTTCAAATGAGGTGCAGACGATTGATGTTTATGCACGAGTGACTCCAGCGCATAAAGTAAGGATCGTAAATGCGTGGAAGTCGCGTGGCGCGTCCGTTGCTATGACTGGAGACGGCGTTAATGATGGACCGGCGCTCAAGGCGGCAGACGTTGGCATCGCCCTTGGATCAGGCACGGAGGTTGCCAAACAGACGTCTGATCTTGTCCTGCTCGACAACAACCTCGCGACTCTTGTTGCCGCGATCAAACAAGGGCGGATTCTTTTTGACAATATTCGAAAAATTGTCGTCTATCTTCTTTCCGACAGCTCAAGTGAACTCTTGCTAATCGTGATTGCGCTTGCCTTTGGTCTGCCGTTGCCAATTTTGCCAGCGCAACTACTCTGGATAAATCTCGTTACAGATGGATTTCCACATATCGCGCTCACGTTTGAGCCCGGCGAAAAAAACATCATGACCGAGTTGCCACGTTCTCGCGCAGAACCTTTGTTAAATCGAGAGATGAAGGAGCTCATTATACTTATTGGCATTATTACCAACATCGGACTCTTCGCAATTTATGGGTATTTGCTTGCAACAGGCGCGCCGATTGAACTCGTTCGCACTTTCATTTTTGCCGCGCTCGGTATTGTCTCTCTCTTGTACGTCTTTAGCATCCGCTCGTTGCGCACAACGATTTTCCACGTCAATCCATTCCAAAATTGGGTTCTGATCGGCGCCGTACTGATCGGGTTTCTGTTTTTGCTTGCCCCGATCGTGCTACCTGCCTTCCGTTCGCTTTTCGGTTTTGTCGAACTTAGTTTGCGAGAATGGGGTGTATTAGTTATGATAGGTGTTATCGAGATCCTTTTGATCGAATGTTTCAAATATGCAATCGCTCGTCACCGCCTACCAGCAACGTGATAGCGCACGTCGAAAAATTATCAGCCTTGCTAATGACGCGCTTAATGTATCGAAGCGAGCGATTTTTGCATTGCACCGAGGTGATGTAATTATCGCGACGCAGAAACTGAAGGAAGCTGAAGGTCGTCTAAAAGATTGCGACGCTCTTATCAAAAAAGAACCAAGTCTTGCCTACGAAGGTTCATTCGTCGCTGCGCTAGAAGAGCATACCGAGGCCCAGTTGTTTGTTGAATATCTCGAACGTGGCAAATGGTCTCGACCAAAACGCGCACAACGGCTTGACGTGCTTATTGGCGGACTCTCGGATTTTACTGGCGAACTTGTCCGCTACGCGATTAAGGAAGCGACAAATGGGAACAGCCAAGCCATCCCCAAAGTACATAAAGAAGTTGAGTCGGTCGTCGGATTGCTTCTTGAGCTCGATCTGACTGGCAACTTGCGACAAAAATTTGATCAAGCAAAACGGAATCTCCGTCAAATGGAGCAAATTAGTTATGAACTCTCCATCAGAAAATGAGACTCAATGGATTTTTAGGCAGGATGAGATAGATTTATTTGAGCGTGATTACGAACGACTGCGTTTGGTTTCGCGTCGGTCGCGTAAACATTCATTGCGCGAGATTTTTAAAGAACAGGAAGCGACAGAAGAACAAGCACAAGCCGAACTCGAACTCGCTCTTGCGTCTTATGAGATCGCGGATGAACCGTGTCCGATTCACGGCGAGCATGAGGATCAGGAAGTGAATGAGATGTCGCTTGAGGAACTGCTTGAGCCGGCATCGGCCATGGACGAGCTGTCTTCACGCGCTTCTGCATGGTCGCGCGCGCTTCGTGAAACGATCGGCGTAAAGGACGAAGAGCACATGGAGAAATTACGCATTCGCATGAACGCACCGCTTGTCGTTGCAAAATGCACGTTTGCGGCAGAGGAAGAAGAGGTTGGGGACACGCCAGCACTAATCATTGCGGATAAGGAGTTAGAGCTTGCAGAAATATATTTACAGCGCGTGCTTAAGTCGCTTGAAAAACTTGGACACGAGGAGCAACTACCACAGGCGCTGGTGAGGGATGCGATTTGGAGTGGTAATCTTTTGTTGTGTGGAGTGCAAGAACGACGTGTCACTCTTAAACTGTGAAAGTCACGGCAATCATTCCAGCATTCAACGAGGAGGAGACGATTGCGGACGTCGTCGCTGTCTTGTGCGATTCATCGCTTGTGCAGGATGTTATTGTTGTGTCAGATGGTTCGTCAGACCGGACGGTCGCGCGTGCTCGTTCAGCCGGCGCAAAGGTTTTTGATTTGCCTGTCAATCAAGGGAAGGGCGCGTCAATGCTTTACGGATTATCACAGACTGACGCGCAGATAATCCTGTTTGCAGACGCGGACTTGCGTGGATTCACTGCAGGGCACGTTGAACAGCTCGTGCGTCCAGTTCTTTCGGGCGCGCGTTTTATGAATATAGGGTTGCGAGATCGTGGGTGGCTTACGCCATTCACCGCATATCTTCCGCTCATCAGCGGTGAGCGTGTTCTGCGTCGCCAAGTGATGGAATCAATCAGTCCTCGTGCTTTGCAAGGTTACATGATTGAATCGGCGTTGAACTATTCCTGCCGATCACGTAAACTTCGGTATGGAGCTGTGACTCTGCACGGCTTATCTATTCGGCGAAAGTACGAGAAAGTCGGTTGGCTCCGTGCGATTCCGCAGTATATAAAAATGAGTTTTGAAATTATAAAAGCAATGGTCGTCGTGCGTGTATGGAAATAAAAGATTTTAAGAATGCGATCGTCACGGTCATGGGACTTGGGCGTTTTACGCAAGGCTCTGGTGTTGGTGCGACAAAATGGCTCATGCGTCATGGCGCGCAGGTTATCATTACTGATCTCAAAACAGAGGATGAACTCAAGGAGTCCGTTGATGAGGTCACAAAGTGGTATGAGCAGTATCGAAAGGATTTTCCTGATCGTGAACTTTATCATCCGATTTTTGTTCTTGGTGAGCATCGCGCACAGGATTTCACCGACGTACGGGCAGTATTACAGAATCCAGATGTACGACGCGAGTCCGAGTTTGTGAAGATGGCGCGCGAGCACGACGTGCCGATTTTTTCTGACGTGAGTTTGTTTTTCAAATTTTGTCCGTACAAAATTACTGCCGTAACTGGTACGCGTGGCAAAACAACTACGACAGCACTTATTGGCGAGATGTATAAAACTGTTGACGCACGAGCGGTAACAGCGGGAAATATCAAAGTCTCGCCACTTGAGTCGCTTGATGAGATTCTTGCTGACAAGAAATCTCGTCCAATTGTTCTCGAACTTTCCTCAACGCTCCTTGAATCACTCGACGAGGTTGATCGTGGAGCGGATATTGCGGTCATCACAAATATTTACCCAGATCATTTGAATCGCTATGACAGCTATGAGCAGTACCGAGCGTCCAAAGAACTGATCTTTCGCGATCAAACGACGAATCAAATGCTTGTGCTGAACGCAGACAACGCGGAAGTAAAAGAAATGGCGACCAGAGCGAAGAGTCAGGTGTTTTGGTTTGGTCTGAAACAAATGGATGGGAACGGCGCGTTTGTGCGTGAAGGAGAAATCGTGATGTCTAAAGACGGCAAACAGGAATCGATCATGCCCGCGTCTGAAGTCAAGCTCGAAGGCGAGCATAATCTCTACAACATTCTCGCTTCTGTTTGCGTGGCTCGGCTTTCGGATGTGCCGGTCGAGAAGATCGCTGGAGTTTTGAGGACGTTCGCGGGGGTTGAGTATCGTCAGGAAATTACACGGGTAATTAACGGTGTGACTTATGTGAATGATACGACTGCCACAAGTCCAGATGGAGCGGTCGCGGCGCTCAAGCGATTTGGACCAAAAGGAAAAATTATTTTGTTGGCGGGGGGGAACACAAAGAATCTTTCATTTGAGGTCATGGTTGCGCCAATGCGCGAGTATTGTAAACAGATTATTTTGTTCGAGGGGACAGCTACTGATGATTTGGAAAAGGCGATTGGTGGAATGATTCCAACGATGCGAGTGAAATCCATGGCCGAGGCCGTCACTGCCGCGGTCGAGCTCGCCAATGATGGCGATTATGTTTTGCTCTCGCCTGGCTGTACGAGCTTTGGGATGTTTAAAAATGAATTTGATCGCGGAGATCAGTTTAGGGAAGAGGTCGGGAAGATACGGTTGTAAATCAACCGACCACCCAGTGAGAGTGGTCGCT
>JBBTQF010000030.1:0-3674 GCA_038065815.1 Patescibacteria group bacterium | reverse complement strand
GTATAAATAAGCAATAGACAGCCGCCGATGAAGCTCGCAATCCCGATTTGTCAAACGCTGAAGCTCGATTTGGTACAGAAATGACGGTTTTCAAGGATTTTGATACACTGACCGCATGATCAAATCGTTTGTTCGACGGTTCCTGCCCAAACCGTTACTCGCCTTGTATCATCGAAGCCTCGCTAGCCTCGCTGATTTTTGGTATCGCCATCCGAGTAACGAGCTCATAGTGATTGGTGTCACTGGTACGAACGGCAAGAGCACGGTTGTCAGCTTGATTGGACAACTCCTTGAACACGTCGGCCATCGAGTTGGATGGACTTCGACGGCGAGTTTTAAAATCGGACAGAAAGAGTGGCTCAATGACAAAAAGATGACAATGCTGGGGAGATTTCAGTTACAGCAACTTCTTCGACAGATGGTGGTGGCAGGATGTGAGTTTGCGATTGTGGAGACCTCTAGCGAAGGCATCAAACAGTCACGACATTTTGGCATTAACTACGATGTGGCCGTTATCACGAATCTTACGCCCGAGCATATTGAATCACATGGCGGATTTGAGAATTATAAACAAGCCAAGCTCGAGCTTTTTCGTCACCTTACGCGCCAGCCTCGAAAAGGCTTTCCTTCCTATGGGGACAGCACGTTGCCAAAGATTGCGGTTCTGAATGGCGATGATTCTCATTTTAAGGAGTTTCTCGCGCCGACGGCTGATAAAAAAATTGTCTACGCCGTTGATGGAGATGTTGAGCTCACGGCAGATGGCTCACGCTTTCACGCACTAGGGCTCGATATGTTTGTTCCTTTACTTGGTCGCTTCAACGTGCAAAATACGCTGGCCGCGATTTCGGTCGTGAAGGAATTTGGTATGAGTCCCGATCAAATTGCCGAGGCGGTCTCACATCTCAAGCCTGTGCCGGGACGACTCGAGCGCATTGATGAGGGTCAGCCGTTTACCGTCATAGTTGACTACTCGCCAGATCCTGACTCGATGACGAAGCTCTACGAAGAAATCGTACCACTCATTCAACACAAGCGTATCATCCACGTGTTCGGTTCGTGCGGTGGTGGTCGGGATGTCGCGCGCCGTCCTTTGCTCGGCAAAATTTCTGGTTCTTACGCTAATCTTTGTATCGTCACTAACGAAGATCCGTACGACGATGATCCACTTGAGATCATGCGTCAGGTCGCCGTAGGAGCTCGCCAAGCAGGAAAGCTAGATGGTGTGGATCTTTTCATTGTTCCAGATCGTCGTGAGGCAATTAGAAAAGCGATTGGCTCCGCACAAGCCGAGGACATTGTGCTCATTACAGGTAAAGCGAGTGAACAAGCAATGGTGCTCGCTGGTGGAAAAATGCTTGCTTGGGATGATCGTGTGGAGGCCAGAGCCGCAATCAACAGTCGTCTATGATACCTTGCTTCCTCAAAAAATTTCTTGGGATGCGAAGTTTTCTAGCAATCAACTTGATCGTTTTGTTTTTTCTATCGTTGAGTTTCGGACGCACCTTCTTACGCAACGCCTCGATTCAGAATGAGATTAATGTGCTGGAGGGAGAAAAAGCCGAACTCTCATTAAATAATATCAGCTTATTAGATCTCGCACAGCAATTACAAACAAAATTTTACGTCGAGAAAGAAGGACGTAAAAAATATGGACTGCAGAAGGATGGGGAAAAACTTGTGATTGTGGGCGAGACAGAAGTTCTGGTAGTTGGAGAGGATGTGGAAAATATTTTAAGTGAGGAAGAGGCGATAGCTCAAGCGCTCGAGATAGTTCCGAATCCTCGCCGATGGTGGTGGTATTTTTTTGACCGCTCATCCTTTGAGGAGTTGGCGTATGGAGGCGATTAAACCAAAACGAACTCCACGCTGGCCAAAGGTCGTTCTGGCTGTGGTGGTTGTCTTCATCGTCTGGTGGTATGGCCTCGTCTATTTGCACTGGAATTCGTGGATCGTGCGTGTGGCGACAAACATCATTCCGTTTCCCGCGGTTATGCTTAATGGCGAGTCCATTACATACCATGATCTTTTGATCGAGATGCGACAGCGTCTCTGGCTTGCACAAAAACAGAATGAAGGGATGCGTCTTCCAGACGATGATGAAATGCTCTCGCGGGCACTTGAGTCGCTCGTGCGTGAAAAAGCGCTTACGCAACTCGCAAAGCAAGAGGATATTACTGTTGAGCGCGAGGAGTTGAAGAATGCGCTTGCTGATTTACAAGGCGAGCAAACGGATGAGGCTTTTGACTTAACGCTTATTGAGACTCTTAATGTCAATCGTGATACGTTCGTTGATGAGATTTTGCGTCCGCTCCTACTCGCGCAAAAACTCAAAACATTTGTCCTTGCCTCATCTGATTATCAATCCTCAATTCGAGTGCTCGCCGAGCAGGCACAGATACGTATCGTTGGCGGAACGTTGTTCGGCGTGATTTTGCAAGCCGCTCAACAAAGTCCATTTGAGATAGATGGTGGTGATTATGGATACATTTCAGTTGGTAATGTGCCGGACGGTTGGTCAGCGCTTCTTGGAATGGGTGAAAATTCAACAAGTCCTGTTATCGAAACAATAGACGCCTTTATCGTACTCGTTGTTGAGGAGGTCATTGGCTCGGGCGACGACGCGCAGTTTCATACGAAAGCAATCATTTTTCATAAACGCGGTCTTGACGATGTTCTTGAGCAATATCTTGACGACAGTGAGATTAAGCAAATTATCAAAGGAGTCGAATAAGCAAAAAAAACCACCCCCGGTGATTTTTTTTTGCTGGAGCCGATGGTGAGAGTCGAACTCACGACCTCTACTTTACGAAAGTATTGCTCTACCACTGAGCTACATCGGCGGAGCGGGAGACGGGGATCGAACCCGCGACATTCTGCTTGGGAAGCAGACATTCTACCACTGAATTACCCCCGCGCATCGAAAGGTTGATTGCTCTCCCCTTCAACTCGCGGTATTATATACACCGTTGTTCACTATGCCAAGATTTACACTTGTCGTTTCTATCATACTTGCTTTGTTCTTTCAAGCACAACCGCTTTTTGCTCAAGAGATCGAGGTCATTCGCTCCACTCAATTTGATGCCGCCACGATCGTCAAGGGCTATACGCTAGAAAGCTCTGATGGCCTGATGCGTCTTGGTATTCGTCCGAACACACTCAACACCCAGACAGGTGTGGAGATCAAAACCCTTGCTCCGGAGGTCATGAGTCAGACTCTGCCAAGTGATAAGACGCTCGTCGGCAGTATCTATCTCTTTGATATTCTGAATAAGTCGAGTTATACAGGTGAGGATTTCTTTTTTCTTGAAATCAAGTACCCAGAGGTTTGGGAGGAACTCACATCACGCCGACGCATTTACTTCTACAACGGCGTAAAGGCGCAATGGGAAGAGTTGCCAAGCGAAGATCGGCCAGATGAAGGATCGGTGCGGGCTCTCATTCACCTACCGTATGCGCGGTTAGCGATCTTCGATGATAATGAGACACCCGAGACAGGGAAGGCAAGTTGGTACGCCTACAAAGGATGTGACTGCGCCGCGTCGCCTGATTATCCAAAGGGGACGAAACTTCTTGTGACGCGACTCGACGATCAAACAAAACAGGTCGTCGTCACGGTGAATGATTATGGCCCAGACCGTGCGATTCATCCGGATCGTGTGATTGATCTCGAT
>JBBTQF010000029.1:0-6478 GCA_038065815.1 Patescibacteria group bacterium | reverse complement strand
CGTCCTAAGGATGAGATGGGGGTTCGATTCCCTCTGGGGGCACCATTCGATTGCGTTCATAGCTTACGAGCGAGCAAAGTCAAATATGCTGATATTTCTCATCGCTACACTGACGTCTCGGCTTTGCTTGTTTCTTTCATCATGACCATATAATCACGTAGCTAGGTATAGACCTCACACTATGAAACAGGACTTAGCAATAACAAAATCGGATGAGCTACGAAGTTTTGGAGCTCAGAAAAACCGCAAAAGTACTGCATGTACCTTGAGGATTTTTCTGAGCGAAAAACAAGTAGATCGCCGGTTTTGTCGTTGATGGAGTTCTGTTTCATAGTGTGAGGTCTATAGAGCTAGACGATCGCTGTGTTGACTTGTTTTAATCGTGAAAATAGCTGTGTTTCACGTGAAACAAAATGGGATACAATAACCGCCATTCGCCGTTATGATCGTGCACGGGCCTGTAGCTCAATTGGTAGAGCGCTGCATTCGCATTGCAGAGGCAAGGGGTTCGAATCCCCTCAGGTCCACCAATAAACCCTTTGCCTAACCATTCTTCAGATGTCTCGGCTCAAACGGGAATTGAAATACCTCTTTTCAGATGTCTCGGCTCAAACAGGAACTGAAATACTTCGATGCAGATTAAGTAACAGATTTATTATAAAACGATCACGTAAGTGATCGTTTTATAATTGTAGGGCTCAAATCAACACTTTGTGCACAGTTTTTCAAGTACGTTTGTCTACACTAGTGTAGACAAATCAACTTATCTGTGGATAATGGGTATTTACAAAGATATTTGTGATCTTTTTTGAGATATATAGAAAAGAATAACTATTTGTTAATAATTTTTTCTCTTTATTTCGCTAAAATTAGCGAGGTTTTCCATTGACGACATCATGTGTTCATGTTATAATACTATTACCCTATGAGTTCACGCACAGTTGCCACACTTTTGCTTATTTACGGCCTTGTATTTCCAAACACGGCTGTCGCAGTAATGAGCTCAACCAATTATCAGATTCAATGGGATTCGATAGGAGCTGGTGGCTCGGATACTGGCAGTTCAGCAACCTACCAGTTGCGCGATTCCATTGGCAATCTTTCGATTGGCACGTCGTCAAGCTCATCCTACGATCTGCGTGCCGGCTATCGTCAGGGGGTTAACGACCAGTTGATTGCCTTCACACTGCTAATGCAGGATAACGAAACACAAGTCGCAGCAACGTCACTTTCGAGCACGACCGTCAATGTGAGCTCGACGAGTGGCTATAGCGCTGGAGATTATGTAGTTATTGTGGAAAACTTGGGGTTAAATCAAGTTTCGGCAGTTGGGAAGGTTTCCTCTTTGACAGCCACAGCTTTTGTTCTTGACTCTCTTTCTACAAACGGCACAACGCCGACGATAAATGGGAGTGGTGATTTCGTTTATCGTCTAACTACCTCCGCGACGCCAACATTTGGAAGTATTAGCGAGAGTGTTGTTTCTACAACTGTCTTGGCGTGGGAGATCACATCTGTTTCACAAAATGGTCACACGATTTATGTTTATGATTCTGGCAATTTGAGTACTCCATCCGGCGATATTGACGATGTTTCCGATGGAGCCGTGACGGCCGGCTCGGAGGAGGCTGGTGCGCGATCGTCAGACACGACGCTGGCCGGCTCGGCATTCGACACGGCAGATACGGCAATTACAACAAGCGCGCAAGCTATCGGAACAGAGTCGTCAGACGTCTACGGTACACGGCAATTTCTCACAACGAAGATGTCTATTTCATCTACTACGTCGGGTGGCACTTATACGAACACGACGAGCGTAATCGCGACTGGCAATTTCTGATATGCGAGTTTTTTCAATTTCACTCATCGTTTTAGTCTCCATTGCTTTTGTCGCTCGTGCGGTCATCATTGATCAAGGATTATTTTCTCTTCGCATGATGCCGGGCGAGTCGCGAACCGAGACTGTTTTGATTACCAATACGGATACAGTGCCACGCAGGTATCGTCTGGTTCTGCGGGATTTTATTGCGACAGATGAGACAGGAGTACCGCAGTTTATTTCAGAGTCAGAGCCTCGTCTGGCGAGCTCACTTGTGGATTGGATTTCATGGCCAGAGGATGAGATTTCGCTTGTCGCGGGCGAGAGTCGGGAAGTGCCGTTTACAATTATTGTGCCAACAGAGGCTGACTTTGGAGGTTATTACGGTGCGTTGTTATTTAATAGCTCATTAGAAAGTCAACAAGGAGGCGTTATTGAGTCGTCTATAGGCTCGCTCATTGTTCTAACAGTTGGTGAAGTACAAAACGCTGATCTTGAACTTACAGCGTTTAAGGCAGAGCAAAAAATTTGGAGTCATTTACCTGTTTCCTTTTTGGTGCGGACGAAAAATGTAGGCAGTATTCCTGTTGCGCCGACAGGACGAATTACGATCACGAATTTGCTTGGAAGCTCGAGTACTGTGCTTGATGTGAATCCAAGCGGTGGCAACGTCCTTAATGCTCAAACAAGGCAATTCGAAACCGTGTGGCAACGGGTGGAGGTGACAAAGGATTCGATGGAAATAGTAAAGGAGTGGAAGAATTTTGGTTTTGGGTACTACACCGCGTGGTTAATGCTGGAGGATGGATCAGGAGAGGTAACTAGCGCGCGCGCTTCGTTCTGGGTAATCCCATGGCAGTTAATTAGTCTCGCCTTTCTTGTTTTTGTGATGCTACTCGCCATGACACGACGAAAAGGTGAAACCAAGTGACATCTATGTTAAGGGTCATGAAAAAAATTGGAATACTTGTCCTTGCAGTCACATTCACACTGCCACGGTTTGCGTTTGCGTCATCACTTACAAGCGTGAGTGATTACATGACCAGCCAGACGATCAGTGTGGCGAGTAATCACGAGATTGCCTTTGTTACGCCGACAGGAGTTATTGAAGGATCAACGATCATCATCACCTTTGCTTCAAGCTTTGACACTAGCACCATCACTGAAGATGATGTTGATGTGGAAGTTGCGGGTACGGATCGTACGACCGCCACTAGTTGCTCTGGAACGGAGCAGATGTCGGTCGCTATGACTTCGGATGTGCTCACGATCACGGTTTGCGCAGGCGATGGCGGAGTGATTATTGCAAGCGGGTCAGTAGTCGTGAAAGTTGGTGCCAACGCCGCAGAGTCTGGTTCTGGATCCAACCGCATTACCAATCCATCATCCGTTGGGACATATACGATTTCAATTTCTGGCACGTTTGGAGATTTTGGATCAATTGGACAGACGATTATTACAACAAGCTCCGGCAGTCTCACGGCCGTTGTCCCAAATACGAGTTCCGGTAGCGGCACGGGAGGTGGAAGTTCAACGAGCACGACCGAAACACCTGACACGGAGACAACGGACACGGATACATCTGACACTGTGACACCTGACGTCGAAACACCTGACACGGAGACACCTGACACGGATACATCTGACACGGATACATCTGACACTGTGACACCTGATACGGATACGACGGAGACGACAGATAGCGAAACAGAATCAGGTGATGCTGACTCTGATTTCGGTACGGAAACTCCATCGGACAGTGGATCAGCCGACACGAGCGGTACGTCCAGTTCACCAGATACAACTACTGGATCAGAGTCTGGTTCTGGTGGCACGCCAGAAGAAGAGATTATTCCAGAAAGTGGCTCTGGCCTCCCTGAAGAAGAGGTAAGTTGGATTGTGGAGGATGGTGGCATCACTCTTGAAAGCGAAGACGATACGATCGTGGTGATTCCGGATCGCATTTTGACTATCATCATTCCGGAGGAGGCGCTTGAGAAGGAGGCGGAATCTGTGACCATTACGATTGACAGCTCAACTTACACTCTCATCATAAGTGAGGATGGTGATTATGAGACAGCTCTTGTAACGCCAGACGCCTCGGGAACTTATCAAGCCGTTATCACAATTACTTACAGCGATGGGACAACGCAGACGATCTCAACAATGCTTGATGTGGTGGATCTCGGTTATGTGTATGAAATGGTTGATGGAGAGAAGCTCCGTGTTGATGGAGCAATCATCACACTGTATGAAAGTCGGTACGGAGAGTGGGTGCAGATTGATACAACCACAACAGACGCAAGCGGTACATTTGGGTGGTACGTCGAGAACGGTATTTATCGCGTCGGCGCTGAAAAAGAAGGCTATCAGCAGGCGATAAGCGATGCGTTTTCTGTTTCATCAAATATTGTTACAGCCACATTTGAGATTGAGCCCCTGCCAGAGCCGATTGATGAGATTCTTGCCTCTGACGCGAGCACGATGGAAAAAGTCATCGCTATCGTTGGAAGTCTTGTTGAACGCGCAGAGATTTTTTTGGACACCTTGCGTGATCATGAGGCAGTGCAAGACGCAGTAGACGTTGTTACGCCGGTCGTTATCACACTCACTGTGACAAGCGGTATTCTGTTGTGGAACATTTTTAATCTTGCTCCATTGTTGCAGTATATCTTTAGCTCACCACTATTACTTGTTGGGCGAAGGAAGCGTAAAGGTTGGGGTGTGGTTTATCATGCCGGAATTAAGTTACCTGTTGATCTCGCCATCGTGCGTTTGTTCAGATTCCCGGAAATGAGCCTTGTTGCCACGCGTGTCACAGACAAAAAAGGTCGTTACTTTTTCCTCGCGCAACCTGGCGACTATCGTCTTGAGGTGACAAAGTCCGGTTTTAGCTTCCCATCGCAGATTACCACAGGGCTGAAGGAAGATGGTCAGTATTTGGACCTTTATCAAGGTCAGACGATTCAGGTGACTGATCGCGACGCCACTATTGTAGCCAATATTCCGCTTGATCCAACAGGTGTGGTTGATGCAGGAGAGTTTGTGAAGTTCCACCGTTTTCGCCTCGCGCGCCGTTTGCAGATGTTCATTTCTACGCTTGGGCTTTTTGGCGCCTTATTTATTCTTATTATCGAACCGGGGTGGCTTACATTGATTGGACTAACGGTACAGATCGTGTTGTACGGACTTTTCCGTCGTCTTGCAACACCACGCAAACCAAAAAATTGGGGCATTGTCTATGATCAAATTACTCATCATCCACTTGCAAATGCTATCGTACGAATTTTTGAACCGAAGTATAATAAGCTTCTGGAAACGGCGGTCACAGATACGAGGGGTCGTTATAGTTTTTTGGTAGGCGCAAACGAGTACTACACGACGTACGATCGCGATGCGTACCATCCAGTTGAAGTACGGCCGTTGGATTTGCGAGGGGAGAAAGAGGCCAGGGAAGTTGCCATTGATGTTGGTATGCAGAAAAAACAGGAGGTATGAATAGGAAAGATGTAAAAATGAAAATTCTCGCTATCGTGGCGATTGCTGCGGTTATTTTGATGCTGTTTGTGCAAGCATTACTGCCGGCGTTTGCCGCCTCGGCACCAAACATCATTTCGTATCAAGGGCGCGTGCTCAACAGCGCCAGCGTGCCACTTACCGCATCAAGCGCGAGCATGATCTTCCGTCTCTATACTGCATCAAGTGGTGGAACCTGTTTGTGGTCAAACTCGTCTGCGTCTTGTGCGACCGCGACTGCCATGACAGTGACGCTTACGGACGGATTGTTCTCGGTCAACCTCGGCGACACGAGCGCGAGTTTTGCCGCGATGGGGGATTCTATCTTTGCTGACAACGCGACAGTCTATCTTGACGTGACAATCGGTGGTGAGGCTTTGACTCCGCGTCGCCAAGTCGTTGCCTCGCCGTACGCGCTCAACGCGGAAAATTTGGACGGGTATGACTCTTCGCAAGTCGGCGGATCGAGCGCTTTTGTTCCTGTCACGGACTCAAGCGGAAATCTGCTTCTGACCGGCACAATGACGGCTAGCGATTATGCTTGTACGGACTGCTTGGATTTTGCGGAGCTCGGCGACAGCCTTACGCTTGACGCCGCCACATCTATTACAGGTACGGCGGGGCGTGTATTCAGTTGGTCTCGCACGTTGACGAATGCCACGGCTGAAAACGCGATGTCGTTGTCTGTGACCGCGTCGGATACGACCAGCGCAACGAGCTTACAGTATGGACTGCAGTTGACGAACACGGCGTCTACGGAAGGGCTTGACGCGTTGTTGCAACTGAACAACGCAGATACGGACGACTCCATCGCCGCGGCGATTGATATCACGTCAGCGGCTGGTACGATATTGCGCGGGATTGATTTCAATGACACGGATATCATAACGGACATTGAACTGCAAAATGATGAAACAATAGACAACAACACTGACGGAACGATTGCCTTTGGTGTAAGCGGTTCGGCCGAGCTCAACCTCACCACCAGCGCCATTCTCCCAGCGACGGATTCCGGACTCGACCTTGGCACCTCGTTGAGTCAGTTTGCCGATCTCTATCTGGATGGAGGGCAATTTTTTACCGACAATGCGTTTGATATTGATGTGGATGACAACACAGCCTCGGCGTTCACCGTCTCGGAAG
>JBBTQF010000028.1:0-5419 GCA_038065815.1 Patescibacteria group bacterium | reverse complement strand
CGATTCATTCAGCGATTTTGAAAATAGGTGCGAGCTTGGTAAAATAGAGACACCACAAAAAACATCTCCCAAAAATGGGAGATGTTTTTGTGGGGTGCCCAGAGAGGATCGAACTCTCGTAGCCGGGACCACAACCCGGTGCACTGCCATTGTGCTATGGGCACCACGTGCGGAGCGATGATAGCAAGGATTCGTGGCTTTTTCAAGGGCCAAGCTTCCATCCACACCACCTTGCTTGACAGGTTTTTAGCCCACGGGTAGTATTGCGCCCGTTGTTGTCTGTCAGCAGACAGTCATTACTGCTCATGGCAACATTTTGGTTCAGAAAAGATCATTCGAAGTCTCAAGTTTTCAAGCTTTTTGAGCATTTGAGTCTTCGGGCGGTCGAATTTCTCTACCGCGCCGTGGATACTGTCTGAGCTTGCTCGCACAGTGACTACTCAAACAAGTCCAGAGCGATCCTCTGGCATCGGAGTCAATCGTGAGTCAGACCAACAAGAAGCTCGTCATCATCACCGCCCCGTCCGGACACTTCGGGTCCATCGTCGTACTCCTCGGCGCCGCCGCCATCACCGACGTCGCGCTCGACCGCAACACGGACAAGGTCAAGTTCGTCGCGGTCATCGCCGACTCCGATGCGACCGGCGACACCCTCACGGGTCTGCCGGACGACAAGCAGATCGCGGTGAAGTTCGAGGACGTCAGCGAGGATGGCACGATCAAGACGCGGATCAAGACCGCGAAGTACGCCCAGATCGCGACGATCGAGCGCCGGAACGGCATGTACGCCATCACCGGCGACAAGGACATCGCGAACTGCCCGTCGTTCTTCGGGGTCGTGGACCAGGTGAAGAAGAAGAAGGTCGCGGCGTTCGACACCGCCTTCGCCCACACCAGCGGGCAGAAGAACACGTGGGTCGGCATGATGAACCGCACCGCCCGTCTCGCCCACATCGACGCGAAGCCGATCGTCGGCGCGCGGTTCGGCCTGCTGGGGCTCATCATCACGACCGACAAGAGCCCGGACGTGAAGATGATCAACTGGGCCACGCTCGCGACCTGGTTCAAGGACAACAACGGGAGCAATGTGCCCGACTACAAGCGGATCTACAGCGGTGACGGCGACGTGCGCAGTCTGTCGCACGTCAACGGCGACCGCATGGTCGTCAACACCGACGACGGGAAGACGACCCTCGATCTCTCCGCCCTCAACAACGGCCAGACCACGAAGGTCATGAGCAAGGAGATCTCCGACCTCGCCAGCAACCTCGTCGGCCTGTACCCCGGGACGAACAACACCATCGCCTTCGTGGACGAGCTGGCCGGTGGCTACGACAACGCGGTGATCCGCTTTGTCGACACCGAGAATCTCCCGCTCCTGCTCCTCCAGGACTACGTCCAGCAGGCCAGCGCCTAGAGCCCACCAAGACAATCGCTCGCGCCACGACGCGTAGAGCGATTCAAAGCCGCACCCCGTTCGAACACGAACGGGGTGCCTGCATTTAATAGAGCTCTCTTGGGCGTGTTATGATGTGGTTATGTCGGCTCACAAAAAAACTTTTCTCATCCTTGACGGCAATGCCCTTTTGCATCGCGCCTGGCATGCCTTGCCTCAAAGCATGACGACCTCTGACGGCACGGTCGTCAACGCCGTTTATGGATTTACTTCTGTCGTTGAGAAGATGCGCCAGACACTCAAGCCTGATTATATGGCCGTGGCATGGGACCTCCCAGGCCTCACATTTCGTCATGAATTGTTTAAAGAGTACAAAGCGACGCGCGTAAAAAAAGAGCAGGCTTTGTACGACCAGATTCCGATTATCCAGGAGCTCTTGAATCTGTATGGCATTCCTTCCATTTCGGCCAAGGGTTTTGAGGCGGATGACATTATTGGAACGATTGCCATGCATAATAAAAAAATAAAAGATCTTGAGACGCTCATTGTCACTGGAGATCGTGATACCTTACAGCTCATTGATGAGCGCACGAAGGTGTTGTTTTTTGTCAAAGGCGTCAGCGAAACAAAGCAGTATGGCGAGCGCGAAGTGACAGAGCGCTTTGGTCTTGATCCCACACAGCTCAATGATCTGAAGGCGCTCATGGGAGACGCCTCTGATAACATCGCGGGAGTTGCTGGTATTGGAGAGAAGGGTGCGATGGGCCTCGTGCAGACGTTCGGGTCGGTTGAAGGGATTTTTCAGACACTAAAAAAAGATCCAGAGAAAATTAAATTGGCTTGGCGCGCTAAACTTGAAGGACAAAAAGAGCATGCGTTGGCGATGAAGAAATTGGTGACGATTGTCTGCGACGTGCCGTTTAAAGATTTTGAGCTGAATGATGCCGTAACCAGAGAGCCTGATCTAAAAAAGCTCGTGGAGAAGTTTCGTCAACTGGAGTTTAGAACGTTTCTGAAGAAGTACGAAGGTACAGAGGCGACAGAGGAGCATGTCTCGCAATCAGTTGGTCTCGAGCATCTCGAAACCCATGAGCTTGCCATCGCTGTTGAGGTGCAAGCCGAGGATTTGTTTGGAGGAAGAGTGAAAGCGGTGGCACTGTTTGATGGCAAGAAGATGTATACGAAAGAGCATCCGAGCGAGAAAGATCTTATTGCTATTCTTGAGGTTTTGAAAAAAGCAAAACGCGTTGTTGCCCACGATTTTAAATTGATTTTACAGACATTACGCCCTAATTTTTCAATTTTTCAATCATTTGATTTCCAACTTTTCGACACACTTGTCGCCGCTTACCTGCTCAATTCCTCTGGCCGTGGTTACGAGTTTGCGACGCTTGCGCAAAAACATCTCGGTCATCGCATGAGCGCGAGTCCAACTGTTGATGAGATTGTGATGCTTCTGCCGGAGCTTTCAGGTCGACTTGAACGCCAACTCAAAGAGACGAACACGTTAACGCTGGCGCAGGATGTTGAGATGCCACTGGTGACGATTTTGTATGAGATGGAAGCGACAGGGGTGAAACTCAACACGACCTTTTTGAAAAAGCTTTCGGAGAAATTACACGATCAGCTCGACGTGCTTACAAAAAAAATTTATAAGATGGCAGGGCGTGAGTTTAACGTGAACTCCCCATTGCAACTTGCTGATGTGTTGTTTAAAGAGCTCAAGCTTTCGACAAAAAATATCAAGAAGACAAAGACGGGACTTTCAACCGGCATTGATGAGCTTGCCAAACTCGAAGAATTGCACCCGATAGTAAAGCTCATCATGCAATATCGTGAGCTTGCCAAACTGGTCTCAACGTATGTGGACGCTCTCCCCAAACTTGTCGCCAAAGACGGGCGATTGCATACGACGTTCAACCAAACTGTTACGGCCACGGGGCGGTTGTCTTCATCGGACCCCAACCTGCAAAATATTCCTGTGCGCACAGAAGCTGGCCGAGAGATCAGAAAGGCATTTGTGGCGGAAGCTGGAAACGTATTGCTTTCTGCTGACTATTCGCAGATTGAGTTGCGGATTGTGGCCATAATTGCCAAGGATAAATCGTTTATTGAGGCCTTCGAAGAAGGGGCGGATATTCACACACGTACAGCCTCCGAGGTTTGGGGAGTGAAGGAAAACGAGGTCACCAAAGAGCAACGCTACGCGGCCAAGGCTATCAACTTTGGGATTTTGTATGGGATGGGGGCGCGTTCGCTAGCCAAGTCAACGAATTTGAGTCAGAGCGATGCGCGTGAGTTTTTGGATAAATATTTTGAGTTACACCCGGCGATTCATAATTACATTGAGGCCACAAAACAGCAGGCGCACGAGGACGGCTATGTTGAGACTCTGTTTGGACGCCGTCGTTATCTGCCCGAGATTCATACCGGTGTGCAGATGCTCGTCGCCCAAGCCGAACGCATGGCAGTGAACATGCCGATGCAAGGGACACAGGCGGATATTATCAAGATGGCGATGATTAAAGTGATGAAATGGATTAAGAAAGATAGTCAAGCTCGCCTGCTTTTACAAGTCCATGATGAGCTTGTCTTTGAGGTTGATGAAAAACAGGCCAAGAAAATAGGTGAAGAGATTAGGAATATCATGAGTAACGTGGTCAAGCTCGATGTGCCATTGGTGGTGGATATCGCCATTGGGAAAAATTGGGGCGAGTTATGATTATATTTATTTACGGCGAGGACACGTTTCGCGCCAAGGAGAAGGTCGTGGAAATTAAGGCGCGATTTACGGAGAAGTTTGATCCTACTGGATTGAATTTTTTGGAGTTCAAAACACGTCCCGAGATTGGTGAGGCGATGAACGCCATCACCGCTTCTCCATTTATGGGTGAACGACGGATGGTGATTTTTCGTGAGCTGTTGTCTGGTCTCAAGAAAGTAGAGCTTGAAAACTGGATCGCGGTGTTGCAAAAAACACCCGAGAGCACGATCGTAATTTGTCTAGAAAGCGCCAAGCCACCGAAGATTGTCGGAGCAGAAGTCCATGAGTATCCGATGCCAACTCTTACTGATGCCGAGCTCCCAAGGTGGATTCGAGAGCGAGTAGTGAGTCTCGGCATGACTATCGAGCCTGTCGCTGTTGAAGAGTTGGTCATTCGTGTCGGTTCCGATCTATGGCGCATGCAAAACGAACTTGAGAAATTGCGCTCACTTTCCCAGCCACTCACACTGTCCACTATCCGCTCTCTCGTCTCAACTTCTTTTAATAACGAACTTTTTGATCTAATTGATGCGTTGAGTCGTCGTGATAAGATTTCTGGTATGCGTCTACTAGAGGAACAGCGCCAAAGTGGCATGACCGACGCGCGTCTCTTGAACATGCTAATTCGGCAAGTACGGATTCTTCTAGGCGCGCGCGCATTGCTTGACGAGAATGCTCGCGCTGATAAACAGGAACTCGCGACATTGCTTGAACTGCATCCATTTGTGGCCCAGAAGACTATGCAACAGGCGCGTAGTTTTAACATAGAGACTCTCAAGCGCATGCACGCCATGCTCTTCACCTTCGAACAGAAGCTAAAAACTGGGAAAATGGATTTAAATCTTGCAGTAGACCTCACTGTCGCGGCTTTTGTAGATAAGTAGTTGGAACAGATGGCGTAGCTTGACGGTTTTGTCCTCCTCCGGTAACCTCCCCACATTCTCTATCCCAAATTCTCTATTATGCCAATTCTCAAAAACGCAAAAAAAGCGCTCCGACAAAGTATCAAGCGCGCCAAACGCAACACCATACGCACGGATGAGATCACATCACTGCGTCGTCATTTCAAAGTTGCGGTTAAGGGCAACCAACTCGATAAAGCAAAGGAGCTTGCCGCGCAGATCGGGCAGAAAATCGACAAGGCCGTCGGCAAGAAGATCGTAAAAATGAACACGGCCGCTCGCGTCAAGTCACGAATGGCCAAAGCAATGTCTGCCATTAGCGGAGGTACAATCAAGAAATAAGGCCCTTTTCCTTAG
>JBBTQF010000027.1:0-18803 GCA_038065815.1 Patescibacteria group bacterium | reverse complement strand
TTCTGCCTCGAACATCTGAAGTTTCGCCTTGAAAGCGACTTTCGCAGAGGTCCCTATAGAAAAACTGTTGTTAAAATAGGTGTGGGGGCAACCATCCGAGATCCTGAAGTGCACGGAGGATATCAAAAAAAATGGCAGATTGTCAATGCGTCATTTTCGCGCTACGATGCAAACACTATGAAAAGGGCCGAACTCTTTTTTACGTTCATCCTCCTGCCACTTGATTACCTTGCACTCGTGGCGGCTGGTTTTGCCGCCTACGCTTCACGTTTTCATCCGATCTTCACATCAATCCGTCCAGTTGCTTTTGATCTGACCCTTGAAGCCTTCGCCACTATCATCTTCAGTGTCGCCTTCGTTTGGCTTTTGATTTACGCCCTAAGTGGCCTATATCGCACCAAGCGACCTCGACTGTGGGATGAACTCATCCAGATAGTACTGGCGAACCTCGCGGTCATGGCAATCATCCTCGGTTTCCTCTTTTTTTCGCGTGAGTTGTTTGAATCGCGATTTATTCTGCTCGCAAGTTTCGTATTCGTAACCTTGTTTGTCGGAGTTGAACGCTTGCTTGTGCGCCTCTTACAGCGCAGTTTACTGCGAGCCAGTATAGGCGCGCGTCATGTGGCGATCATTGGAAAAAATAAAACGGCCGATGCGATCGGCAAAGCGCTACGCGCGCAAGGCTCGCTCGGATATGTCATCATCGCACAATTTGAGTCCTTCAACGAGACCGCGCGCAAAAAACTACTCGATCTAAAACGTAAAGGCGAACTCGATGCCATGCTCCTTGCTGACCCTAATGTCGACCGACACGTCGCTCAAAGTCTCCTCGCCTTTACAGATACGGAACAACTGGACTATTTTTATGCCGCCGATCTTTTCCTTTCCGCGACGTCACGGACTGAAATGCACACCTACGGTGGAATCCCAATCGTTGAAGTAAAGAAAACTCCACTTGAAGGTTGGGGCGCGATTTATAAACGTCTGTTTGATATCGTCATCGCTCTCATTCTTATTCTCATAACACTACCACTACAGATCATAATCACAGTGGCATTATTTTTAGAACAACCCGGGCGCGTCCTTTTTTCACGTCTGCCAAATGGGACAAAAGTCACGCGCATTGGCGAAGGAGGTCGGCCGTTTCACTATTTCAAGTTTCGCTCGATGACGAAGAACGCGCACGCTTATCGCTTTGATCCAGAATTTGTAAAAAAGTATGGCAACCAAAGAGCTGGCACACCGCTCTTCAAACTCAAGAATGATCCGCGTGTGACTCCGGTAGGGAGAATACTACGCAAATTTAGTCTCGACGAGTTGCCAGAGTTTTACCTCGTCCTCATTGGACGGATGAGTCTTGTTGGTCCTCGCCCTCATCTGCCGGAGGAGGTCGAACGTTATAAACCGCTTGATCGCAAAGTGCTCACTCTGAAACCCGGAATCACTGGAATGGCGCAAGTCAGCGGAAGGGCTGATCTTGATTTTGAAGAAGAAGTACGCTTAGATACTTTCTACATCGAGAACTGGAGCCCTGGGCTAGATTTGCGGATACTACTCAAAACTCCTTTAGTCGTTCTAGGCAAAAAGGGGGCGTATTAATGTGAAAGTCGCGCTCGTACATGATCATTTGATCCAAGATGGGGGAGCCGAAAAGGTACTGCAACAGTTGCAGTGCCTATTTCCTGAAGCGCCGACGTTCACTCTTTTTTATGAGCCAGAGCGGGTCGATCCTGCCTTTAAGAAAAAAGAAATCCGCACTTCGTTTTTACAACGTCTCCCATTCGCGCGAAAAAAATACCAGTGGCTTTTGCCACTCATGCCACTTGCGACCGAGCTGTACGATCTGTCAGCGTTTGATGTTGTAATCAGTAGCTCAAGCGCCTTTTCAAAAGGAGTTATCGTGAAACCTTCAACGATTCACTTATGCTACTGTCATACGCCGACGCGCTACTTGTGGTCAGACACCTTGAGCTATGTGCAAGAGTTGCGCCTGCCACGCATTTTTAAAAAAATTATCCCTATAATTCTTTCATGGTTACGCATCTGGGATCGGCACGCGGCTGATCGTGTGGATGTGTTTATTGCAAACTCCGAAGCCGTGCGTGGACGCATCAAAAAATATTACCGCCATGACGCCATCGTCATTTATCCGCCAGTGTCCATCGAACCATTTGCGATTAGTAACGATCAAAAAACGTATTATCTCGCCGGAGGACGCCTCGTTTCCTACAAGCGAATTGATTTGGTAATTGAGACTTGCAATCGTCTTCGTCTACCGTTAAAGATATTTGGTTCTGGCCCGATGGAAACCGAGCTCAAGCACAAAGCGGGACCGACAATTGAGTTTGTTGGGCGCGTGAGTGAAAAAGAAAAAGCCAAGCTCTATGCCGATTGCATTGCCTACATTCACCCGCAAGAAGAGGACTTTGGCATTACCGCTGTTGAGGCGATGGCAAGCGGTCGTCCAGTAATCGCCTACCATCGCGGTGGCGCGATTGAGACAGTGATTGAAGGCATCACTGGGACGTTCTTCAATGAACAAAGCTGGGAAGCTCTTGGTGATACGCTGTTAAGATTTGACGCCAGTCATTTTGACCCGCAACGCATACGAACCCACGTACAACAATTTTCCACGGAGGCCTTTGAACAGAAAATAAAACACGTCGTTGAACGGGCGTGGGAGCGTCATGCTCATGAGTGTCGGATATGAAAATCCTTGTTGATATTCGACACTTAACCAATCCGCAACCGTCTGGAGTTGGAGGTTACACGAAGGCGCTACTCGATGCCATTTTTCATCTTGATCAAAAAAATGAATACGTTCTGTTTGCTTCTGGTGCGCCAAAGACTCTTCGTAGATTACCAAAATTCGATGCGCCGAATGTTCGTTTGTTGACAATACCGATCCCTAATAAAATCATAAACTCCAGTATCGCTTTAAGTGGAAGGCCTTACCTCGAAGACCTCTTGCCAAAAGTAAACAGACCAGATGCTTGGTTTTTTCCAAACCTTAATTACATTGCGACAAAGCTCCCCTACGTGGTGACCGCTCATGACTTATCGTTCAGGATTTTTCCAGAATTTTTTTCTGCAAGGATGCGACTGTGGCATCGGCTGATCAATCCAAAACGAGTCTTCAGTAGAGCTCGAGCGATACTTGCGCCGTCAAATAGCACTAAGCAAGACCTTGTGGAATTGTATGGGGTGAACGAGAAACGAATCCATGTGACGCCACTTGGAATTTCAAACGCTCTTCAGAGCGGTACGGATCAAGCTATGAAAGTGGCCAAGAAATTTGGACGTTACGTTCTCTCCGTCGCAACTATCGAGCCTCGCAAAAACCACCTTTCTCTTATCGAGGCTTACGAGATGTACCGCGACCGAACCGGTGATGAGATCACGCTCGTGATTGCCGGTGCGACAGGATGGAAAGCACAACCAGTACTTGAGGCCATAAAAAAATCGAGATACGCGCACGGCATTCATCTGCTCGATTATGTAAGTGAGGAGCAGAAAATCGAGCTCTACAAGAGAGCTACATTATTTGTTTTTCCAAGTTTCTATGAAGGCTTTGGCTTGCCAGTACTTGATGCAATGAGCCACGGCCTACCGATAATCACGAGTCATACGAGTTCAATGCCAGAGCTAGTTGGTGATGCGGGGATCCTCATTGATCCTTTTAACGTTAATGATCTTTTCGTGGCCATTCGCGAAGTCATGCATTCCAAAACGCTTCAAGCCGAACTCAAAACTCGAGGGCTCAAACGCGCGAAGGATTTTTCTTGGAACAAAACTGCAAAACAAACGCTCGACGTTTTCGGTGAGCTATCTTTCTAAAAAAACATGACTCGTGCTATAATTTCCACATGAAAATCGGCATTGACGCAAGAATGTACGGTCCAAAGTGGGGAGGCGGTGGAATCGGGCGATATGTGGAGGAACTCGTGAATGAGCTCCAAAAAATCGACTCCGAAAATCGCTTTGTTCTGTTTCTCAAACGCGAAAATTTTGATGCCTGCAAACTCATCAACCAGCGCTTTGAGAAAGTCATTGCCGACGCGCACTGGTATACGACAAAGGAACAACTGATCATGCCACGCATTATTGATGGAGCTCACCTCGACCTCATGCACTACCCCCATTGGAATATCCCACTAAGAGCCAAGACGCCGTTTGTTGTCACCATCCATGATCTGATTCTCCTTGAGGATCCAAACTCGGCGCGGGCAACCACGCTTGGCCCAATCCGCTACGCGATCAAACGCATTGGCTACAACAAGGTGCTACGCCACGCGATTGAAAAAAGCAAAGCGATTATAACCGTGAGCGACTACGTCAAAGGTTCAATTCTCACACACTTCAACGTCCAGAGCGAAAAAATTCACGTGATCTACGAAGGCGTCTCGTCCAAGAGCCAATTACCCAATTATCCAATTGTCCAATTACCAGTCGCCTCACCGTACTTCCTCTACGTCGGCAGTGCCTACCCGCATAAAAATCTCGAATCCCTTTTGCACGCCTTTTCATTCTTCGTAAAAAAACATCCAAACGTCAGACTCGTACTAGTCGGCAAGGAAGACAAATTTTATAAGGACCTCAAAAAAGAACTGCAAGAAATTGATATTGACGAGAATGCAGTCATCTTCACAGGTTTTGTTCCAGAAAATGTTTTGCATGCATTGTACGCCAACGCGAGTCTGTACATTTTCCCGTCGCGACATGAAGGCTTCGGACTCCCGCCACTTGAGGCGATGCGTCACGGCGTGCCGGTAGCCAGTTCAAACCGTGGCCCAATGCCAGAGGTGCTCGGCAACGCCGCCATTTATTTCAATCCAGATGACTTGGAAGAGATGGTTGAGGTAATGGAACGAACACAAGAGGATGAAATCCTACGCGACGAACTCGTGAAAAAGGGAAACGAGCGCATAAAGCGTTACACATGGGAAACGATGGCAAAAGAAATAGAGGCGATCTATGAAAAGTAACAAAAAAATGATGAGCGAAAAAAAGGCCTTCCCTCTTTTGGTTTCACGCCTCATGCAGGTTACTGTTCCTAACCAGATTGGTCCACAAACGTCGCCGTGCGAACGCAATCCGCAACTTATAATCACACACGAAGTTCCTCTTTCTCCTTTTGTCATTGATCTGTCGCGTACACCTATTATATCTGCGGTGACATTGCCACATCCGATAATGCAATGTTCCCCTGCAGATCTTTTGCGTAACCTACACGTTTCCTTTGAGGATATTCATGGACAACTAGAACATGAAGAGTACCCTCGCCATCTGTCAGAGACGATTATTCCGCTCATCAACCGTCCGGCACACGACGTATTGTGGAATGAAATTGAAACCGGTGCGGGACAACTCTTTGATACGCTCGAGCTACCGGAGTCTGATGTCGGCATGGATGAGCCCGCAGATGAACTCTACACACTCGACGACGTGTTTGAGCACCAGACCGAAGCTCAACATGTTCGGTCACGTTCTCACTTCTTATTTCTCAATTCTCGCTTCTCACTCCACCCCAATTGGAAACACGCTGTCGCCGGTTTCGTCGGTATGTCGTTTTTGTTCGTACTGCCGATCTCTGCGATAAAGCAACTCGAGTATGCTAAAGAAACAAGCGCGCAAGTGGAGATGGCAAGTGTCGCGGCTTTGAGTGATCTGCGCCTTGGGGCCAGCGCCTTTCGTGAAAGTGACTATGGGATTGCGGCCGCCGATTTTGCACGCGCGCAAGATGATTTCTTGAACGCCAAACAAGCAATTGAAAATATCTCGCTCTCTGCCGAGACGATCGCCAAAGCCATGCCCAAGACTTATGCTGTACTCTCAACTGCCGAAGCTCTCATCGCATCCGGCAAACATCTTGCTACATCAGCAGAACTCTTAAGTGAGGCTCTGAATGCCGTGCGTGCGAGCTCAAGTGAAGCACTCACGACAAAGCTTGATATTCTTTCAGATTACCTCGTACGCATTGGACCAGAAATTGAAGCCTCGGAGAAAGCGCTTGCAAACGCAGACGTACGGCAGGTGCCAGAATCAATGCTGGAGGAATTCGCTTTCATGCAATCGTCCTTGCCGTCACTCAATAATGCGCTTATTGGCCTTGAATCTTTCTATGATGGTATTCGACTCCTGCTGGGTGCTGAAAATACGATGCGCTATCTCGTGCTGTTTCAAAACAACACGGAAGCGCGTCCGACTGGCGGATTCATCGGCAGTTACGCAGAGGTGACCGTGCGCGATGGGGCGATTGTTGGCATCACTATTCCCGGTGGCGGTTCGTATGATTTACAAGGCGCGCTCACCGAATTTGTAGAAGCGCCGGAACCGCTCAAGCTTTTGAACGCGCGCTGGGAATTCCAAGATGCTAACTGGTTTCCAGATTTTCCAGAGTCAGCAAAAAAAATTATCTGGTTTTACGATCATGCCGGTGGCCCAACGGTTGATGGTGTGATTGCCGTGAACGCGACAAGTGTCGCAGAGCTCCTTTCAATTATTGGAGCAATTGATATGCCAGAATATGGTCGCACGATTGATAGTGAAAACTTTTTGTTTGAGACACAGAAAATCGTAGAGGTCGAGTATGACAAAGAGGAAAACCGTCCAAAGCAGTTCCTTGCGGATCTTGCGCCACGGTTATTGGCGCGCATCGAAGAGCAGGACACGATGAGTTTGCTGACAGTGCTACAACAAGTGGCAACGACATTCTCCACAAGAGAGGCACAAGTTTATGTGCGCGATCCAGAGCTCATGAAGCTAATTGATGCGCTCGGGTGGTCAGGTCGCGTGGCAATGACCGAAGGCGATTACCTGATGGTCATAGACACGAATCTTGGTGGCGGAAAAACAGATCTGGTTATTGACGAGGCTGTGCAACTTGATGTAGTGCTTAACGATGATGGCACGATTGACAACACCGTCACTATCACCCGCGAGCACAAAGGACTAACCGGAGCTCTGTTCACCGGCTTCAACAACGTTGATTATATTCGTGTTTATACCCCGCGTGGCAGTACGCTTCTTTCTGCCGAAGGAGATTTCGCTCCACCAGCGGATGAACTATTTGAGAAGGCGTCATTGAGACTCAATACAGATAAAACACTGGAGCTCATCACGGGAGATGTCCTCGAAGAATCTATGAGTGGCACACAGATCAACGAGGAATTCGGCAAAACGGTCTTTGGAAATTGGATGCAAACCAAACCCGGTTCAAGCTCGACAATAAGCTACACTTATCGTTTGCCGTTCACGATGGAGAGCTTGCGCGAGCGTAATTCCCTTCTTGGTCGCGTAAAAATGGCGGTCGGCATTCCAAACGTAGAGCGCTATGCTTTGTTCGTGCAGAAACAATCAGGTGTCCTTAATCGTTCCGTCAACGTCCGTCTGCATCTGCCTGACGATCTCACGGCCGTATGGGCATCTGATGAGGCGATCTGGTCGAAGGAAGGAGTATTGTTTAAAAATGTGACGGATTCTTACCTCGGCACTCTCTTTGAATAGTGATCACTATGCGCAAAAAAAATATCAAAAACGCTCCATCAATCGAGGACGATTTGAAAATTATTTACGGCAACAACACCAACAAAAAACGTGAGGCTGTTTTTTCATCTCTCGATCATCGTGCGCGCCGAAAAAATAGCTTTACTCGCTTACTGGTCTGGACACTTGGCATCCTGCTAGTACTCGCCGGACTTACATTTGGTGGCTATGTGATTTTTGGAAATCCATTTAAGGCAACAGAGGCGGAGGCAATTGAGTTGTCGATCGAAGGCCCTGACGAGGTGAAAAGCGGACAGAGCGTGCGCTACGAGATTAGATATGCGAATGTGGGGCGTATGCCTGTGGCGGCCCTTGAGTTGCAACTCATCGCCCCTCAAGGACTCCAGATAAGCTCGACCGAACCGACTCCGACTAACGAAGATGATGAGTGGACAATTGGTTCTGTGAGCCCGGGCTCGGATGGCGTGGTCGTGATTGATGGCATTTGGATTGATCCTGTGCCAAGCGCGCAAACGATTCAGGTGATCAGCAGTTACCGCCCAAGCAATTTCAATGCAGACTTCCAAGACATCGCCACAAAATCTGTGAGCATCAAAGACGCGACGCTTGCGATAGAGACAGAAGGTGTGACAACGGCGACGGCGGGAGAAATGGTGAGCTATCTGTTCCGCGTCAAAAATGAAGGTGAGATTCCAGCGTCCTACGTCCGTTTACGTCTTACTGTGCCAGAGTCCTTTGCGATCTCTTCTGCAAATCCTCTGCCACCGGACTCTGGTGCCGAGTGGATCATTGAGACGCTTGAGCCGGGTGGAACGTTCGAGGTGACGATCGAAGGTTCGTTCTCCTCCGATGCGGTTGGTCTGCAAGAAATCTCCGCGCATGTCGGACTGATGCGTGATATCTCATTCCTTGAGCAAGCTACTGTGGTGGCGCAGACGGATGTTGAAGAGGCGGAAATTAAAATTACACTCATCACCAATGGCTCAACGACTGATCAAACGATTGACTTTGGCGATACACTCCGCGTGAGCATTTCGGTACAGACCGATAATCCTACGGAGACGACGATCGAGCTCGTCTTCAACCCTGATCGTGAGATCCCGATCGATTGGGCAAACGCTGATCTTGATGATGGGAAGCAGACAGACGGAACAATAACGTGGGAAGGAGTGACCGATGTTGATCTTGCGTTACCAATAAATGCGGGCGGAAATTTCACGATGACGGCGCAAGCGTCGGTCGGTTCGCTAACGATCCGCAGTAGTCCGATGAGCGTCGCGGTAAACTCCAATCTGTGGCTTTTCGCGCAAGCGCACTACTACATTGATGATACGCCGGTTGGATTAGGACCACTGCCACCGCAGGTTGGTGAGAAGACGACTTATCGCGTTGTATGGGAAGTGCAAAATAGTGGGCATCCGATTAAGGACATTATCGTCAAGGCAACAGTGCCGATTAATGCCAAATTCGAGGTCGTACGAGAAACCTCGGTTGGCACACTTGATTATGATGAAGACTCACGCACAATCAGTTGGATTATAAGTGATCTCTCGCTTGAACAAAATTCTGTTTCGACATCGTTTGATATTTCAATAACGCCTACTGGTGGTGACATCGGATCATATATGCGCCTCTTGAGTGAAACACTCATTACCGCTACGGACAGCACGACGGGTGCACAAATGAATCGCTCCGTAATCGCACTCACGACGGACATCGACGACGAGGGAGCAGAGAGCAAAGGCGTGGTCATGGAATAAACAAAAAGGTCAGTCTCTAAAAGACAGACCTTTTTGGTGATCCCGGCTGGACTTGAACCAGCAATCTTCTCCTTCGGAGGGAGACATTCTATCCAATTGAACTACGGGACCTTATAGACCCCTTAACCAGTGGATCAATCGGTAGACGCGATAATGCCACGGCTTAAGAACGAGATCAAGCGTTGGTGCATAACGCACGATTTCTCCTCCCCACCCTTTTTTGAATCGCGTCACCCCAGCAAGCGGTTCATGGGAATTATCGCTCCCTGCGATACCCCAAAAATCATACACTAAAAATCCTTTGACTCTTGCCTCTTTGATGAGCTCCCAATGCAAGGCATACGGCGCCATCAAGTTACGATACTCGTAACTACTCGCGCCGTGCAAATACGTTCGCGTATTTGCAAAATCACAAATGATTGCCACAGCAACCGCTTTACCTTCGTGTCGTGCGACCACGAGTGAGATGTTGACGTCCGGATCGCCGTGCTCCGCAAGCATAGTGCGATAATACTCATCAGGATGAGCTCGAAAAGAATCGCGTGTCGCTGTCTCGCGCATCAACGCGAGGAACTCCTCCACATCGCCGGCGCTCACTTCAATGCCGTGACGCTCACTCACACGAATGTTGTACCGCGTCTTTTCGTGCATCTGTGCAAGGAGTGATTCCTCGGACAATGTGAGATCGAGGATCAACGTCGTCGGAGGTTGGATTGGGTGAGGCGATAGTTTGTAATTGGGTAATTGAGTAACTGGGTAACTGGATAATTGAGAAATGAGAATCGGAAAATCGAGACGCAAAAACGTTGATTGCGAAAACTGACGTGAGAGGTGATCCATTGCTGACGCAAGCTGACCCTCAATCACCACAGGGCCTCTCGGGCAGTACCAGTAGTCCCACAGACCGATCTTGGTATGGATGAGCGTGGCGACTCCCACCTTCCCAATCTTCACTTCTTCAACTTCCTTGCCAACCTTTTTTTGAAAATGCGTCCATCCCCACGATTGCAAAAACGAGCCCGACCGTGGGCCGTGCTCGATGACAAATTGATTCCAATTCTGTCGATCCATAGTTATTTTTTTTCAACTTAGTGGCGTCCAAGTATTTTTAGCGCCGAACGTATCCTCTGCTCGGTTGTCAATTCTATGGACAATCCGTGCAAGACCTCTTCTGCCTGAAACTTTTGATACCCAAGTCCCATAAGTCCAGCCAGCGCGTCAGCATCTACACCCGAACCCACGGCCACAAGTTTCCCTTGAAGCTCAAGCACAATTTTCTGCGCGGTCTTTGTGCCAAGTCCTGGAATGGTCGAAAGCCACGTGACGTCTCCGGCTGTAATGCGTTCAGAAACTTCTTTTGGCGAACCGCCGTAAACGATCTTTTGAGCGAGTTTTGGTCCGACTCCAGAAACCGTCATGAGTTTCCACGCGAGCTCAAGTCCTGCAATCGTTGTAAAACCGAAAAGCTCACGCCCATCCTCTCGTTGAGCTTCATGAGTATAGAGTATCAACTCACCAGAGAGTCCGTGTGAAATATCCTCTGGAAAAGTCACCTTATAACCGACTCCATGGACTTGTACAATCACAAATCCAATCCCATGATAGCTGATTGTGCCGGTGAGCGATGAAATCATAATCGTTCTTTTGCCTCCTGCACACGATGTTGTAACTCGCGCGACCACTGTTTGTCCATGGGCGCCGTCCCTTTTGCCGTAGCTTGCAATGCCTTGAGCAACTCTCCCAAATCACGACTTGGACGCATGCCTGTGAGCTTCATAACGGCCGCACCGTCAAGGCCGACCTCATGAAAAATATTTTGCTCGTCTCGTTTGCGCGCAAGAGCTTTCTCACGTGCCCTCTCTTCTGTTTTCCACGGCGCATAGGCAAGCTCGGAAAGAAATACATTCACCAAATGTTGTGGGACCGCAGGAATGGAACCAAGTGTTTGGTCGAGGAGTGTTCCGCCAAGCAACAAATTTATGAAATCGTCTGGGTCGAGTCGTTCACCAACCGCAAAACGCGTAAAGAAATTTATGTGCTTTGGATCAACGCCTCGGCTACAGCGCTTCAACGGCTCAAGATGCAGTGAGATGAGCGGTACTAAATAATTCACATCATCATCAGTGAGGCGATATCGCGTCGCCATACGCGAAATGAGCTCCATCACCTCCGGACGATAAATTTCTTTCTCGTGTCCGATGTAATGGACGCGTCCTTCTTTGTCAAAGTTCGCGCGAAACGGTTTTCCAATGTCATGAAGAAGAGCAAACACTTCAAACGTTGCGGCGTTCTCACGCACGGTTTCCTCGAGCTCCTGAATCTCATAACCCAACTCTTTGTGTCGCGCGAACTCCTCAATCTCCATGAGTGACAACTTCCCCTCTACGATGGCGTACAAATGAAACAAGATGCGTTGCACGTGCGAACGCACCGTTTTTCCTTCACAATGATGAGGAGGCGTCTGTTGCGTCTCAAACATTGAGGCGATGAGTGGTTCATGCTCCCACTCAATGAGCGTTTGATTGGCACGCTCAAGAAGAATGACGTCATGTTCAATGCGCTCTAGCGCTTCAGAAAGATGAACGGTGTGGACCATAGTGGCCTTATTGTAGCAAAAAATTTAGGACCTCGCTCGGCGTTAATTTTTTTGACGAAAGCGCGTTATTGTACCCCCAGCAGGTGTCCTGCCCAAACGTGAATCCCCCAAATTTTTCAAAAAGTGCTAGCGCTTTGGGCGTATCTTGAACATAAATGAGCAGACCGCCACGCGAGGCAATCACCATCGGCGTTGGCCGACCAAATTCCTGCGCGACCAGCAGACTTAAATAAGGACGAATCTCCGCTTTAGGCACATCACTTGTGACAACAAGATATTCACCAACCTGTTTGCGAAGCTTCCACGCCTCGCGAGCAATTTTTTCATTAAGCTCCGTGAGTTCATGGCCTCGAGCCTCGCGCGAAAGCTCATAAACGTAACGCGACACGTTTTTAATTTCCTCCTCACTATATCCGTCGCGCTGTAGTGCCCAAATAAATCCACGATCCATCGCCCCAACTCCACGCACGAGCCGAACATCAAATCCGTGTCGCTCGAGCTCATTATCTGCCACCTCAAACAATAAAAGAAACTGCTCAAGCGAGCTTGGCTTTGGCTGGCCATTCTCATCGCTCATGCGATCCAATTCATCATAGCGGTGATGATCAATGATGTAGAGCGTGAAACCCGCGTCAGTAACAGCCTTCTCAACCGCCGGCCCAGGCATCTCCACAATGACAACGTTAAGCTTCCCAGTCTGCTTAAGGCGTTGCAAAAGTTGAGGCTCACGCTCAAGACGAGCGCCATGTGGCTGATCGGAAACAAGCGTCTCAATCTTAAACGCTCGGGCGATCCGCAAAATCTGTACCGCCTCGGCGTCATTTTGCGGAATCAAGAGCACGACAGAATCTCGAGAAATAGATGACATCACACTTTTTGAATTTGAATCGCGAACGGGTCGCCAACACCGGTCTCGACAACGACCTCATCCGCCCGTGTTCCATCTGTGAGCTCTAAACGATGTTCCTCGACTGCGAGTTTCACCTGTTCATCCACTGTCGAGACGATAAGGACAATGCGATCCTCAATAGTCAGCCTAGCCTCTTTGCGCATAGCGTTAGTGGAACGAATCATTTCGCGAATGGTCCCTTCTCGTTTGAGTTCCGGGGTGAGATTGGTATCCAGCTCGACCGCCGGCTCGCCTTTTTCAAAAACAACTTCCTTCACGTTCACCTCATCTTTAATGACCTGAAGGAGCTCGTCGGAGAGTCCTTCAAATCCTTTAACTGTCATCTTGGCGAGTGCCTGACGAATGTTAATCTCTACAACCTCGCGCTGTTCAAGAGCGAGCGTGACAATCTGACGAGCACAATTCATTTCGTCGAGCAAAATTTGATTGATGTGTTCTGCATCTACGCTCGGCCAATTTTCAAGATGAATACTATCCAGTTTCATTCTCCCATGATCGCGAGAAAATAAAGCTAAATCCTGATACAACATTTCAGCCAAGAACGGCGTGAACGGTGCCATCAATTTCGAGAGTGTCAAAAGCACATCGTGCAGAACGGCAACACCATCTCCGATTTTCATGCGCTCGCGAGAACGACGCACATACCAAGTTGACAAATCATTGATAAACTCACCAATTGCACGCGCCGGTTCAGTCACTTTGTAATTCTCGATCCAATTTGTGCAGTCCTTGATGAGTACATTCAACCTCGCAAAAATCCAGCGATCGAGAATGTGGGTCGTGGAGCCGGAAGAGTCGTGAGTCGGAGGAGTCGCCGACGCATACAGTTCATAAAACGCTTTCACGTTCCACAAAATCATGAAAACTTTTTGCACCATCTCATTAAGAATCTTTTCATCAAAACGTTTCGAGTCGCCCGGAGCCGTGATCGTGTACATATACCAACGCACCGCATCGGCGCTGTACTTCTCGATCATCTCATTGGGATCCACAATGTTGCCAAGCGACTTGCTCATCTTTTTTCCATCTTTGTCGAGCATGTGACCAAGACAAATAACATTTTTGTACGGCGCGCCTTTTCCAAGTAAAGTGGAAACAGCAAGGAGTGTGTAAAACCACCCGCGAGTTTGATCTATCGCTTCGCTGATGTAGTCCGCCGGAAAACCAGAGACTCCAGACGCGAACGGCATCGATCCAGAATCAAACCAAACGTCGCAGACTTCAGGAACGCGCCTCATAATGCCGTTGCATTTGTTGCAGGTAAGCTCGATTTCGTCCACAAAAGGACGATGCGGGTCAAAATCCGCATCAACGCCAAGCTCCTCAAAACTGCCAACGCATCTCTTTTCATCACACTTCTGACACTCCCAAATCGGCAATGGCGTGCCCCAATACCGCTCTCGGCTAAAAGCCCAATCCTTTACCTCGCGCAACCACTCGCCAAAACGCCCATCTTTGATGTGCTCTGGCTCCCAATGAATAGTCTCATTCGCTTTGAGAAGTTCATCTCGCAACGAGCTAATCTTGATATACCAAGAATCTTTGGCGTAATAAATAATTTTTGATTTGCAACGCCAGCAATGCGGATAAGAATGCTCGTACTTTTCCTTAGCGAGCAGTAAACCTCGATGCGCGAGATCCTTGATGATGTCAACCGCAACGTCTTCATCCGTAACAAGTCGTCCAGAAAGAAAATCCATGCCTTCAACAAATGTACCGTCGAGTTTCACGAGGTGGTGTTTTGGCAATCCAACTTTTTGCCCAAGCGCAAAATCATCTTGTCCATACATGACGGCAGTGTGCACGATGCCGGAGCCCTCACTCGTCGAAACAAAGTCCGCGGCAAGGACGGTAAATACAGTCGTTGAGTAGTCAAGCCGTTGGGTCTTAAGGGCGGTCTGCAAAAACGGAAACAACGGCTCGTATTTTTTTCCGACAAGCTCGGAGCCTTTCGCTTCCTCAACAATTTCATAATCATCTTTGATGACCTCCGCGACCCGATCTTTCGCCATCCACAAAAATTCAGAGTCCAATTTGATCTTAACATAATTAATCTCCGCTCCAATAGCGAGCGCAACATTCCCGGCTAACGTCCACGGTGTCGTTGTCCACGCCACCAAATACTCGTTCTCGCTTCCCACAACCTTAAACTTCACATACACTGACAAATCCTTCACGTCCTTATATCCTTGTGCAAGTTCGTGACTCGAAAGCGAAGTACCACAACGTGGACAATGTGGCGTTACGCGATAATCTTTATACAATAGCCCCTTGTCCCAGACCTGCTTGATAATCCCCCAGAGCGACTCAATATATTCCGGGGTACATGTCGCGTAGGCGTGCTCAAGATCAACCCAATAACCAATGCGTTTGGTAATTCGATTCCAATCCTCCAGATAATTCCATACGCTCTGCTTGCACTCCGCATTGAACTTCTCGATGCCGAAAGCTTCAATATCTTTCTTACCTCTAAAACCCAACTTCTTTTCAATCTTAATCTCGACAGGAAGGCCGTGCGTGTCCCAACCAGCTTTGCGATCAACATGATAACCCTGCATGGTGCGAAAACGCGGAATGATGTCCTTAAACGCACGAGCCTCGACGTGGTGAATTCCAGGTCGGCCGTTCGCCGTCGGCGGGCCTTCAAAAAAGACAAAAGGGCCTAGAGGCGAAGGCTTTTCCAAAGTCTTTTTGAAAATCGCGTTTTTCTCCCAAAAATCTAATATCTCGATTTCACGTTGTGAAAAGTTTGGCCTAGTCATAGCAGGCGAATATTAGTATAATTCCGCCACTATGGCAAAGACTAAAATAAACCGGAAGATGATCGGACTCGCGAAAAAAAAGATGAGCTATGGCCTAGAGGAGGCTTATAAAATCTGCGTGTCTGGTGCGGCGGCAGGGCCTCTACTCAAAACGGCGGGGCCAAAAGCTTATGAGCTTGGCAAGCACATCGCCCTTGAAGGAGCTATCCTCGTAACCGGCGCTACAACTGGTTTGCCTTACGAGGCGGCGCGTGGCAATTTCGAACATGGCGGATTGTGTATTGGTTTTTCACCGGCCGCAACCTCCCTTGCCCACATAAAATCCTACAAGCTTCCGTGCAAATACCATGACGTCATCGTCTACACAGGCTTTGATTATGCTGGACGCAACTTGATTCTCACACGAGCGGCGGACGCCGTCATCACCATAGGTGGTCGCATGGGGACGCTCAACGAATTCACGATCGCTTTTGAGGACAAAAAACTCATCGGCGTTCTGCTCGACTCTGGAGGCATTGCGGATGAGATCCAACATCTACTTCACACTGCGCACAAATCCATCAAATCTCATCTTATATTTGATACAGATCCTGCGACACTCGTACACAAGGTAATTGAAACTTTAAAAACACAAGACTACGGACGCTACTGCGCTGACCCAAAAACTGTGTTACAAAAAAACGGTAACATCTAACTATGAAAGTTTATCTCGGCGCAGATCACGCTGGATTTGAACTCAAAGAGCATCTGAAACGCGAACTTGCAAATCTTGGGTATGAAGCGCACGATCTTGGAGCGTATAAGCTCGTGCCTGACGATGATTATCCGGCCATCGCGCGAACTGTCGGCGAGGCGGTGTTGAGCCATAAAGACAGTCTTGCCGTCCTCTCCTGTGGCAATGCCGTTGGAGTATGTGTCACGGCAAATAAGACGCGTGGAATCCGCGCTGGTATCGGCTTCTCAATTGATGCCGCTCGCACCATGCGCAATGATGATGACGCCAACGTGTTGTGCATTCCCGGACGCATCGCGATCATGGATGATGCTGTTGAGATTGCGAAGGTCTTTTTGCAAACTCCGTTTTCTGGAGAAGAAAGACATGTGAGAAGGATAAGACAGATTGAAATATGATTGAACTTATCCCATCAATTCTGGTGGAGTCCCAAGAAGAGTTTGAGCGGCGCCTACGACTCGTTGATGCTCATGTGAAAACTGTGCATGTTGATGTGCTCGACGGCACAATGTTTCCGCAGATGAGCTGGTATGACGCGCGCGCTGTGGGAGCGATAGAAACGCCAGTCGTTTTTGAGCTCCATCTGATGGTCGAAAATCCACTACCAATCATCAAGCAATGGAAGGATCAAGTGAAAAATCTTAAACGCGCCATTATCCATATTGAGCTCGACCGACCTATCTCGACACTCATCGAGAACATCAAGCAATGGGATAAACTAGAAACTGGCCTTGCGATCAATCCCGAGACGCCGATTGAAGAAATAAAACACCATCTCGCGATGCTTGACGGCTTGCTGGTGATGGGTGTGCATCCTGGAAAATCTGGGCAGAGCTTTCTTGGCGAGTCCGTTCTCCAAAAAATCCGCGAGTTGCATCATCACTATCCACAACTTCCGATTAGCTGTGACGGTGGCATCACCCCATTGCTCGCCCCAAGTCTCATCTCGGCCGGCTGTTCACGTCTAATCGTTGCGTCAAATATCTTCAACGCAGAAGACCCACTCGCCGCTATTAAAAGATTCGTGCTATCATAATCAGAAATCCACATAATCCTTTCATCCTATGTTGAAAAAAACATTTTTCGCGGTTTTACTCATCGGGCTCCTGCTCGGAGGAACAAAAATCCAGCCAGCTAAAGCCGCAAGTGTTACAGCGCTCGCGGATATTGAAGCCGGCGATCTTATTCGTGGTGAATCGTTCTCTGCCGTTTACTACTATGGCGAGGACGGATTCCGTTATGTCTTCCCCAACGACAGAACTTATTTCACCTGGTTTGACGATTTCGACGACGTGAGATGGATCTCGGATGCCGACCTCGGCAAAATCCAAATCGGTGGCAACGTCACTTATAAACCGGGCATCAAAATGATCAAAATCAACACCGATCCGAAGGTGTACGCGATCAATGAAGGCGGTGAACTATGGTGGGTGAGCACGGAAAGTGCGGCCGTGGCTTTGTATGGAAGTAACTGGAACACGAAGATTGATGACGTCCCAGACGGATTCTTTAGCAACTACACAAGGACAAGTGAAGAGATCACAGGACTTGATGACTTTAATCCAACGGTTGTCGAGGGTTCAACATCAGACATCGGTGAAGACAAAGGCTTGATAGAAGCGTACGACGTTGAAATCACGGACAATGACTACAGTGAAGGCTCCATCACGATTGAGGTTGGACAGACCGTGCGCTTTACCAACAACGGCGACAACAAACACACGGCAACTGGCGATGATGGCGAATGGGGCAGTGGAACGGTCAGCGCTGATGGCGGCTTCTGGACGCGCCGTTTTGATGAGGCTGGAATCTACACGTTCTATTGCAGTTACCACCCAAGCATGAGCGGAACGATCATCGTTGAATAATTGTACAAAACTGCGAATAGGATTGAACATCCTAATTACACATGGCGGGGCTATCATACCCCGCCTTTGTGATACAATAAGTCCACTATGAAACCTCGCGCTCCACAGTTACATCTGCACGACAAAAAACTCAAACAACTTGAAGAGCGTGCGCAAGTGATCCGTGAAGAAATTATCAAGATGTTGATTTCAGCAGGCTCGGGACATAGCGCTGGCCCGCTTGGCATGGCGGATATCTTTAGTGCGCTATATTTTCACGTCCTCGTACACAAACCAAAACAACCGAATTGGAAAGATCGCGATCGCCTCATCCTCTCAAACGGCCACATCTGTCCCGTGAGCTACGCCACAATGGCAGAGGCCGGTTATTTTCCAAAGGCGTGGTTAAAAACGTTACGAAAATTTGGCTCGCCATTGCAAGGACACCCTGAACGCGTACGTCTCGCTGGCATTGAGAATACCTCGGGCCCGCTTGGCGATGGATCATCGCAAGCCGTTGGGCTCGCCTATACTGCACTCATGGACGGTGCGCCGTGGAGAGTTTATTGCATCATGAGCGACGGAGAACTTGAGGCCGGAATCACGTGGGAGGCGATGCTGTTTGCCGGACGCAATCGGCTGTACAACTGCACATTCATAATTGATCGCAACAATATTCAGATTGATGG
>JBBTQF010000026.1:0-23680 GCA_038065815.1 Patescibacteria group bacterium | reverse complement strand
CGATTATGGCCGGACAGATGAGGTTGTAGTCAAAATGACATTTGGCGACAGACCCATAATCCGTTTTATTATTACTCCACTGTGATGGACCCTATCTCCAGCTCAACCTCCATCTCCATCTCCATCCCCTCCATCATGTGAGATTCCTCTGTCCCTTCTGTCCCTTCTGCTACTGGAATTTCGGCTGTTTCATTGAGCTGGACGCTCGCAGTCTCATCTGAAGTTGCAGTACAGCCGGCGCCTAAAAGCAAGCCAGCAAGCGCGATCCATGCAAAGTGTTTCATAGTCGTTGCGTTAAGAATAACGAGAGAGTATTATAGCCTAGCTTTTATGTCTAATGAAGTCGTTCTTGACATTGAAACGCAGGACGCGGCATCGGGCGATAACCGCTCTCTGCGCATTTCCGTCGTTGGCTGTTATTTTTTCGAGAATAATGAGTATCTTTGTTATGAGGAGCACGAGCTCCCACAGTTATTCCGTCGTTTGGAGCATTCTGGTCGTATCATTGGTTATAACACAAAGAGTTTTGACTACCCCATAATGAACAATTACTACGCAGGGGATGTTGCCAGCTTTACTTCGCTTGATATTTTGGAGGAAATTCACAAGACACTTGGCTTTCGCGTGAAGCTCGATGACGTTGCTAAGGCGACTTTGGGGGTTGGGAAGAGTGGACATGGTCTGCAGGCAGTTGAATGGTGGAAGCAAGGTGAAATACAAAAGATCAAGGACTATTGTTTGCAGGACGTTAAAATCACTAAGGAGGTGTATGAGTTCGGAAAACTCTACCACATCGTCCGTTACCTCGATCGGCTAGGTACTTACCACGATATTCCAGTCAATTTTGGTGGAGTCCCAAAGCAGGACACTACGATTAATCTCACTATGGGTTTTTGACAAGTCCATCCTGGCGGGCGTTACTTTGTGGATAACTCCCCTTGTCGTAGAACCCAATATCTTGTGGTACACTCTTTATGGGATCACAAGATGTTGTGAGGGAGGCATGGAAGGTAAGGAGCAGAATGAGACCTAAATCGAACGGTGGGGCTCGTTCTTTTTTTCGCCCTAAATCTAAAAAACAAAAATCGTAATTACTACGCATCGTATGTCCACCATTACTGCCTCCTCGACCGTTGCCACGTCGAGCAAGAGCATTTCGGATGCCGTTCTTGATTATATGACGTCTCTCAAGTCGGTGCGTAAACGTGACGGATCTGAACAGCCGTTTTCCTATGAGAAGCTGTCAGCCTCGCTTGCAAAAGCGATGCACGAGGTCGGAGTGCGCGACGCCTATTGGGTGAGTCGTGTGCTTGAACAGGTTATGAGTCGTCTAGTGCGCACGTTTGATGGTCACACCGTGCCAACGACAAATGACATTCGCGAGGTGATAACCGCGACCCTCATTGACAACAATTTCTCGCACGTGGTCAAGAAATACACAAGCTTTCGCTTGGATCGCCGTGTGGATGATCGTCAGCCAGTATATGGCAACGGTATTACGGTGAAGCGTTATTTCACGACAGTTGACAGGCACCCGTATGAGCTTCTCAAATGGGAAAAACGTACGGCAAAGATTACCAATGAAAAAGGTGGTGTTGTCTTTGAACAGAACGACGTTGAGGTTCCTTCTTTTTGGTCTCAAACAGCCACGAACATTGTCGTGCAGAAATATTTTTGTGGCCGTGTCGGTTCGCCAGATCGCGAGACGAGTGTGCGACAGCTCGTGGACCGGGTGGCAAAAACAATGGCGGACTGGGGTCGCAAGGACGGTTATTTTCAGACGGCAGAAGATGCCATGGTTTTTGAGCATGAGCTGACGCATATTCTCATCAACCAGATGGCGGCGTTCAACTCGCCTGTATGGTTTAACGTCGGTGTTGCCCAACGTCCGCAGTGCTCGGCGTGTTTTATCAACTCGGTGCAGGACGATATGCGCTCGATTCTGCATCTCTGCGTGACAGAGGGGATGATTTTCAAAAATGGTTCTGGCAGTGGTATCAATTTGTCCAACTTGCGCTCTTCGCATGAGTTTATGGGAGGCTCAAACGGCCGTGCTTCTGGTCCAATCTCGTTCATGAAAGGCCTCGACTCGTTTGCTGGTGTCATCAAATCAGGCGGCAAGACGCGACGCGCGGCCAAGATGGTGATTCTCAACGTAGATCATCCAGACATTGAATCCTTCATTACTTGTAAGGCAGAAGAGGAGAAAAAGGCTTGGGCGCTGATGGATGTTGGTTATGATGGTTCAATTGATGGCCCAGCCTATGCCTCAATTTATTTTCAGAATGCGAATAATTCAGTGCGCGTCACGGATGAGTTCATAAAAGCGGTTGAGAATGATGAAGAGTGGATCACGCGCGAGGTGACCACAGGTAAGCCGTCGCTCAAGTACAAGGCCCGTCAGCTGATGAACAAAATAGCCGAAGCAACGTGGCAGTGCGGTGATCCGGGACTGCAGTATGATACGACGATCAACAAGTGGCACACCTGTAAGAATACAGGTCGCATCAACGCGAGTAACCCGTGCGCCGAGTTTATGTTCCTAGACGACTCCGCCTGCAATCTTGCCTCGATGAATTTGATGCGTTTTCGTAAGATTGGCACGGACGGTTTGATGCAGTTTGATGTTGAAGCGTTCGCTATGGCATCGCGTGTGATGATTACGGCGATGGAGATTTCGGTGAGCAACTCAAGCTATCCAACGCCAGCGATTGAGCAAAACTCACATGATTATCGTCCGCTTGGGATTGGCTATGCGAACTTGGGCGCGCTGATGATGAGTCGTGGTCTAGCTTACGACTCGGACGAAGCACGCAACTTTGCCGCCGCCATCACATCACTTCTGTCTAGCGAGTCTTATGATCAGTCTGCGCTAATTGCTGAAAAAATCGGATCGTTTGTCGGATACAAGCGCAACGCTGGAATTTTAATGGACGTAATGCGCATGCATCGCGACGCCGCGTACACTCTTGGCAGTAATGGCGTTCCGACAGATTTAATGGAGGCGCAGAAACGAGCATGGGACCGCATGGTGCAAAACGGTGATCAGTTTGGTGTGCGCAATTCGCAGATTTCTGTGATTGCGCCGACTGGCACGATTGCTTTTTTTATGGACTGTGACACTACAGGCATTGAGCCGGACATCGCGCTTGTGAAATATAAGTGGCTGGTTGGTGGCGGTATGGTAAAGATGGTGAACCAGACAGTGCCAGAGGCACTCGCGCGACTCGGCTACACGGACGAGCAGAAAAAAGAGATGCTCGCGCACATAGACAAGATGGACACGATTGAAGGCGCACCGCATTTGAAGGCGGAGCATTTGCCCGTGTTTGATTGCGCGTTCAAAGCGAAAAACGGCAATCGCTCCATTCATTACATGGCGCACGTCAAGATGATGGCTTCGGTTCAGCCGTTTGTGTCTGGCGCGATCTCAAAAACTGTCAACATGCCACAAGAGTCCACGGTAGAGGAGATTTCCAATGTGTACATGGAAGGTGCCCGACTCGGACTCAAAGCGATTGCCATTTATCGTGATGGTTCAAAGCGTCAACAGCCATTGACGACGAGTTTGGAGAAAGATCAAAAGACCAAGACTCCGGTTGTCAAGGAAGATATGAAGTTACGACGCCGTCGTTTGCCAGATGAGCGTCGTTCAATCACGCACAAGTTCAACATTGGTAGCCATGAAGGATATATTACCGTTGGTCTTTATGACGACGGGAAGCCGGGTGAGATGTTCTTGACGATGGCAAAAGAAGGTTCCGTTCTTTCTGGCATGCTCGACAGTTTTGCTACAACCGTATCAATCGCACTGCAGTACGGCGTGCCACTAAATGTGCTCGTTAATAAATTTGCGCACATGAGATTTGAGCCGTCTGGATTTACGTCGCATCCAAATATCCGCATGGCCAAGTCTATCGTGGATTATATTTTCCGTTGGATGGCATTGAAGTTCCTTTCGCAAGATGAGCAGAGGACAGTTGGAGTTAACTTCGAGCCCACAGAGCAGATAATGGTGACAAAAGAGGATACGTCACAATTACCGTCCCAGGCCAACATTTTTGCCGAGCCGCTCCTGACTCCCGACTCTTCCGACTCCCGACTTCTACGATCCTCTGACTCTTTGACTCTTACTTCCACCTTTGACAATCAAGCGGACGCTCCTGCCTGCGACACCTGTGGCTCAATCATGGTTCGCAATGCGTCGTGTTATAAATGTTTGAATTGCGGAGGAACGAGCGGGTGTAGTTAGAAGTAGGGGCAATTCACGAATTGCCCAGGATAGACGGAAGCCTCTGCTTCCGTCTTGTCGATTGAGTGCCTCTTTGCTAGGATAGATACATATGAAGAAATTACGTTTTAAAAACGTCGTTTGGCAAGAAGAAAAGTATTACGTTGCTCAATGCTTAAATGTGGACGTTTCTAGTTTTGGCGAGTCCAAGAAGGAAGCATTAGTGAATCTCAATGAAGCACTGGAGCTTTATTTTGAGGACGTGAAATTGCCACAATTAGTAGACATACGTCGACCACAAATTGTTGATACGATCTTTCAACATGCCTAATCTTTTTTCCTCCGATGAGATAATTAAAGTCCTGGCCAAGAGGGGCTTTGTTTTTATTTCGCAGAGGGGAAGTCACGCTAAGCTTCGCAAGGTGGGAAACCCAACGTTGATTGTGATCGTCCCGGCAAACAAAAAAGAGATTCCGTTTGGCACGTTCCGATCCATTTTGCGCCAGTCGCATCTTTTTGAAAACGATTTTCTTGATTAGTCCTCTATGCAACACGCTTACGACAGATCCAACTTGCCAAAGATTGAAGGAGCCAAGGTGGCCATTTTGCAATCCAAGTGGCACAGCGAGCAGACGAATTTGATGGTTAAGAAATGCGCCGATCTGTTGACTGCTGCTGGGGCGGCGTCCGATGTCCACGTGCTCCCGGGTTCACTCGAGCTTCCGCTGGCCGCTGATCGTCTCGCCAAAACCAAGCGCTATGACGCCGTTGTTTGTTTTGGTGTAATCATGAAAGGGGAGACGTTTCACTTTGATTTGATTTTGCAGATGGTGGAACTTGGCTTCGTCCGCGCCATGCACGACAACGACATTCCGATCCTGATCGAGATTTTGCCAGTGACGACAATGGCTCAAGTCGAAGCGCGATCGGGCGACAACGAATTTAACAAAGGTTACGAAGCCGGCCTCGCCACCATTGACATCATCAAATGGCGACGTGAAAATCCTGCCAAATAATATGCGCGTTTGTCTTGGCTCCACAAATGCGTGCAAGATGCAATCCACGCGCGAGGTGTTGGCGATGTATCCCAAGTTTGTTGATGCGGAGATTGTTGGAATCGAGGTCGACTCCGGCGTTGGCGAGCAGCCGATGAATTTGAACGCGACGATTGACGGCGCCATCAATCGCGCCAAAGTTGCTTTTCAGGATTGCGATTATTCCATTGGCATTGAAGGTGGGCTTTTGGAAGTGCCACAGACCGAGTCTGGCGTGGCCAAGCTCGAAGCCTGCGCCATCTACGACGGCAAAGATATTTCGCTTGGCTTTTCCTGTGCCTACGTCGTTCCAGAAGATCTGCACCGCATCGTTGTCGAACGAAACGTGGACATGAGTGAAGCATTGAAAATTTCTGGTCGCACCGATCATGTCAAAATTGGCACTGCTGGAGGTGGCATCTCACTTTTAACCGACGGTCGCATGACCCGCTACGACATGTGCAAACAAGCGCTCACGACGGCGCTGATTCATTTTCGATAGCGTATGCAGCCCGTTCTTGATGAGCGCATTAAAGGCCGTCAAGGGTATGGCTTGATTCAGGTGGTCACGGGCGACGGCAAGGGGAAAACGACCAGCGCGATTGGGCAGTGCGTGCGAACGGTTGGCGCCGGTAAGCGGGCGGCGATTATTTTTTTTGATAAAGGCGGGGAGCATTACATGGAGCGCAAGGTGTTTGATGCTTTTGCGGTCGAAGACCATGAGCGAGGCCTTGGCCGAGTCGAATGGTGGGCGTTTGGTCGAGATCGCATTGATCCGGTCAGCGGGCGGTTTGATTTTTCAGTGACGGACGAGGATCGAAAATCCGGAGCGATCGGTCTTGAAAAAGCGCGAGATCTCATGGAGTCAGACCAGTTTGACTTATTGCTTCTAGACGAGGTGAACTCAAGTGCGTCACTTGGTATTGTTGATGAAAAGGCCGTCCTAGATCTACTCAAACAAAAGCATGATCGTACTGAAATTATTTTAACTGGTCGCAATGCTCCGCAGAGTTTTCTCGATGATGCTCATCTTGTGACCGAGATGAAACTCATCAAGCATTATTTTTATTCCGGTGTTTCGGCGCGCGAAGGGTTGGATTATTAGTTGAGGTCTCATTTAAAATTAAATCAATAAGTAGCTCGCTACTGCAAAGTAGATCAGCAGTGAAGCGATGTCCTGCACGATTGTGGTGAATGGGCCCGCGCCGATCGCTGGATCTCGATGAAATCGTACAAGTAGTGAGGAGAGCAGAGTTGCGAGTACGCCCGCCGTTGACATGATAATCATAAGTGCGACACCGACCGTTGTTGCGATCGTCGCGTCGTTGAGTACGATGAGCGCAAAGAAGTAGAGGAGCGTTGCGCAGATGATTCCCATCGCGACATCAACGATAAACTCTCTAAAAAGATAGAGGCCGAGACGCATTTTTCCCATGGTCAGCTCGCGCACGAAGAGCATTTCGGATTGCGTCCCGACTGCATCTCCCATGTAGACCATGACTGGAATAAAAAATGCGAGCGGTAGAATGCGATCGAGCTCTGCCTCATACGATGAGACGATCGCTGTTGCAATCATTCCGCCGAATAAGCCGAGTATGAGCCACGGCGTGCGCCATTCTATGAGCTGTGACAGGTGAGTTTTGAATACATCAATGAATCTTTCTTTCATATTGGGTTCATGATACCATCAAAATTGTATTCCCTTAAATGAGTTTTATGAATGAGAAAATGGATCAACGTTCGAATAGCTTGGAGGGTTTTTTGTCCAGAGACGTACCGAAGGGTGCGATTGGCCAGGAGTTTCATCGCGAGGAAAAAGATGACGATCAGGCGCTTGCAGATCGGCTAGTTCGCGCTCGACTTGAAGGTGGAGTGGAATCCTCAACACTCGCGAAAGAGCTTGAGGCAGAGATTGAGCGTCTTGAGGACGAGATGCAAAGCAAAAAAGGGACGCCGGAGTGGGACGACATCGCTCTTATCATCAATGATAAGGATAGACAACTTCAGGCGATTGAGCGTGTAAAGGCGCAGATGGCGCAGGAGGCGGTGGCAAAGGAAAAGGTACAGCGCCTTGCTTATGAACATGGACAGAGCGGGGAGACAACGTTCACCTCTCGTTCATTACAAAAGAGTCCAGTTCCTACTCTTGCTCGTCCGATGGCGTCAGTGACGAAGTCCGTTGTTGCACCATCTCAAGTAGGTTTGTGGTCTCGATTTACGTCGTGGTTTAGTGGTGCCACGCCTGTTCAGCGAGAGGCAGGAAAGAAAATTGCCGAGGCTCTTACTCCAGATTTGAAGGCACAGAAAGCAAAAGAGGATGGTGAGCGACAAGCTCGAGCACAGGAGGCGGCGCGCGCATATGAAGAGCGAGCGCTTGCAAAGAGTCGTGCAACGTCAGTCAAGCCAAAGGCAGTTGAAGATATTGATGAAAGTGGACAAGCGGCAAAATGATTTTGGAACAAAGAAGAACCAAACGGCGGTCGTCTTTTGATTGTTTGATTTTTAGCCGAGTTCTGACTGCGATAAAAGCAAAAGCGCACCCGACGGCGGCCACGAAGGGTGGCTCTTGCCGCGCGGATGCGCGAGTACTGTCTGGGTCTTGAATGTGGGCTATTTCTTGCCCTTCTGTTCGGCATCCTCGATGGCCTTGATTCGCACCTCGAGCATGACCGCCCGCGCCTTCTGCTCGTCGGCGACCTGGAAGAGGAACTTGTTTTCTCTTTCGAGCATCTCGATCCGCTGGCGGGTCTCGTCGCGAAGCTCCATGCGGATGTGGACTTCGCAGGCGGTCTGGCCGACCGGATCAGCGAAACGGAGTTTGCAGACCTCCGCGATGTAGCCGGTTCCAAGGACTTGCGGATCCTTGTCCTCGACGGGTTGGCTGGCGGGCCCATCGGCGCGGGCCGAGGAAACCAAGAAGGATAGGACGAGAAGCGTAAAAACACGCATTGGGACTCCTTGAGAGCATCGATATGATGCCATTCTATCGCACGAAGCGACGATAAAAGATACCACAAAACAGCCCTTTTGTCAATGGCAAAGGGGCTAAAAGCGTGCTAAAATGGCCATATTCTATGCAAACGCCGAAAGACCTCTACGACGCGCTTGTGGCGTTTCATAAACCGCAGGATACAAAAAAATCACACTCATGGTGTGATTTTTTTGGTCGGGCTGGCGGGATTTGGCCACAACTCTCGGCTCGCCAGCCGCTCGCCTCGGTCGCGGCCCCGCCTCGCCATGCGGCGTGCTCGCCACACATGGCTCCGGCTTTCAAATCCCTACGCAGGCCAAACTGTTGGCCTGCTCCATCCCTCACAAAAAATATTTTATTTTATGTGAAGTATTTTTTGGTCGGGCTGGCGGGATTTGGCCACAACTCTCGGCTCGCCAGCCGCTCGCCTCGGTCGCGGCCCCGCCTCGCCATGCGGCGTGCTCGCCACACATGGCTCCGGCTTTCAAATCCCTACGCAGGCCAAACTGTTGGCCTGCTCCATCCCTCACAAAAAATATTTTATTTTATGTGAAGTATTTTTTGGTCGGGCTGGCGGGATTTGAACCCACGACCTCTTCGTCCCGAACGAAGCGCGCTACCAACTGCGCTACAGCCCGTCACACGATTGGAACATCGCCCTGCCAGTCTCGGCGTCTCGAGATAACGCAGGTTATTTCTCGCTCCGCCTCGATTCCCTCACGAAGCGCGCTTCCAGTGCATCCCTGTCTCACTTCGTTCGACAGTGGTCTGCCCGTTCTCGCCGTCGCAGGTGAAGCAGTTCACCTGCTAGCGCTTCGCGCTACGGCTCGAACCCAACTGCGCTACAGCCCGATATTTCGTGAGGATACTTGTTTTCTTGAAAAATATCAATCGTTCGTTTACACTCCATGCCATGTCGCGCTCTGCTTGATTATAGACCTCACACTATGAAACAGCTCTTGCGATAGCCGTAAGAGGTGGCTCTTGAACATCCACCACGACTTCTGTATAATCGCGACGAGAAATATTTATGACCTTTGAACAGATACTTGAGGGCCTGACCGTGGATGTGACAGTAATGGTGGACGATACGAAGTTCCTCGTAGTTGCTATTGAGCATGTAAAACTTGCATCTGGCGACACATTGCTTTGGATGTGGTCTAGCGCGGGCGATTGGCTCATTGTTGATGAGGTAGGCGACGAACTCTATCTGATGAAGCCTGTGGATGAAGAGGTTGAGGCTGATGAGGAGGACGAATCATTTGCTACGTATCGTGGAATGAGTTATGAGGAATCTTACGAAGATCAAGCCGAGATCGTTGAAGTCGAGGGCGATGCGGATCATGAAGAGCATGACACGTTTCTCGTGAAGCAGTATGATGGGAGTAATGCAGAAATTCTGCGTCGCCTCACGCGCGCCGGGGACCGCGAGGAGTCATGGTTCATCGGTCGAATGATCAGTGAGGAAGATGTGCGAGAAATGTAATGATGAGTCAACGATTAACCGTTTTGCGTTTTTTGATTGCCGGACTCGCCACTATCATTGTGGTGCGTTTATTTGTGTTACAAGTGCTTGACGCCAGTTTCTATGACGCACTTGCTGAAGGGCAGTACACCCTTTATGAGGAACTCTTTCCAGAGCGTGGCGATATCCTCGTGCAGGATTTGAAGGATGGCACGACATACGTAGCGGCGACGAATGTTGATATGGGATTTGTATTTGCAGACCCTCGACGTGTGGAGGATGCAGATAAGACCGCAGAAAGCATTGGAGCGATTCTTGGATTTTCTGATGAAGAAATTTCTGCGCTCGAAGTGAAACTCGAAAAAGAAAATGATCCGTATGAGCCGATTAAGCGACGCGTTCCAGAGGTAGAATTACAGAAAATTGAAACACTGAATCTTGCTGGGATTGATTTTGTGCGTGAGGGGGTACGGACGTATCCAGAGAGCGGGCTTGGTGGTCAGCTGTTTGGATTTGTTGGTGGAAATGATGATGGTTCGTTTTCTGGGAAGTATGGGATTGAAGGATCATTTGATGAAGAGATGGCTGGACAGGATGGCTATGTGCTCTCGGAGCGTGATGCGGCTGGGCGCTTCATTGCCGTTGGCGAGCGTTCATTCGAGCCTGCCGTTGATGGGGTGAGCGTTGTGCTTACAATTGATCGCACGATTCAATATACGGCGTGTGAAAAGCTCAAGGAGGCTGTTATAAAATATGATGCAGATGGAGGCTCTGTCGTCATACTCGATCCAAAGACAGGCGCGGTACTCGCGATGTGCAGTGATCCAGATTTTGATCCAAATAAGTACAATGAAGTTAGCGACGTTGGCGTGTTTCAAAATGCCGTGATTTTTAATGCCTATGAGCCGGGTTCGATTTTTAAAGCAGTTACCATGGCGTCGGCTCTTGATACTGGGGCCGTGACGCCAGCGACGACGTTTACAGACACAGGCTCGGTCGTTGTTGATGAGTACACAATAACCAACGCAGAGGAAAAAGTGTACGGAGTACAGACGATGACGCAGGTGCTTGAGAGCTCTGTGAATACAGGCGTGATTTTTGCAATGCAGGAGATGGGGAAAGAAAAATTTGCAGAGTATGTTGAGAGATTTGGATTTGGCACATACACTGGCATTGAGCTCTTTGGTGAGTCGGCTGGCGATGTGAGCTCGCTAAAAAAGACTGCGGAGTCGTACGCGGCGACCGCATCATTCGGACACGGCATCACGGTTACGCCACTCCAGATGGCGTCGGCTTTTGCGGTGATGGCAAATGATGGCAAACTCATGCAACCATACGTTGTTGCCGAGATGCGTTCTGTTGATGGCACAAGCGAGGTGACCACGCCGTATGAGGTACGGCAGGTCGTGAGTGAACATACGGCGCGTCTCATAAGCGCGATGCTGATTTCGGTCGTGGAGAATGGGCATGGCAAGCGAGCCGGCGTGGAAGGGTATTACATTGCTGGCAAAACCGGCACGGCCGAGGTGCCACGCGAGGACGGTCTTGGTTATCAAAAGGACGTTACGATAGGGTCGTTTGCTGGCTACGGGCCAGTTGGAGACCCGAAGTTTGCGATGGTCGTGCGTCTGGATCGTCCACGCGCCGTACGTTTTGCCGAGTCATCTGCGGCTCCGCTGTTTGGAGAAATTGCCGAGTTTCTGTTAAGGTACTTTGAGGTGCCACCACAGAGGTAATAAGCCTAATCTATGAAGCAAATTCTTACTTTGATCCTGACATGGTGTTCAAGATACGTGCTTGAAAATCACAAACCAATCATTATTGCGGTCACTGGTTCAGTTGGAAAGACTTCAACGAAAGAGGCGATCGCTGTTGTACTGCGATCGAAGTTTGATGTGCGTACGGCAAAAAAGAATTTCAATACGGAGATTGGAGTGCCACTTACGATTCTTGGGATTGATCAGCCGAAGTCAAAAGTTGGATGGTTAAAAATTATTTTCCGAGCCATTTTAATTGCGTTGCGACATGATCCACACTATCCGACGCATCTGGTTTTAGAATTCGGCGCCGATCGTCCCGGCGACATTGCGCATTTATGCAAATTGGCTCTGCCGAGTGTTGGTGTTGTGACTGCAATTTCGCATGTGCACGTTGAAAACTATCCGTCGTTTGAGGCGCTCGTTTCCGAGAAGACCGAACTCGTTCGCGCTCTTCCAGTTGATGGCCTTGCCGTGCTCAACGCAGATGAGGAACTTGTTGAGGCGATGTCGAGTCAGACACAAGCCGAGATTGTGCGTTTTGGATTTAGTCAGGAAGCGGACGTTGATGGCGAAGGGTATCGGCTTGAGCGTGAGCCCGACGTCGCGTCGGTTTTTGTCGCGCATGATCGTCGCACAGAGGAGCAAGCGGAAGTGAGGCTCATTCAAACCATCGGTATCCACCAAGCATACGATGCGCTTGCCGCGATTGCGGTTGGAGCACGGTTTGGAATCTCTGTTGCAGAAGCGTCAGAGGCGCTCAAGCGGTACGTTTCGCCTCCTGGAAGACTCAAGCCTCTCGCTGGCATTAAGGGTTCGTTACTGCTTGATGACACATATAATTCTGCTCCTTCTTCAACACGCGCCGCACTTGAGGTCCTCAAACAATTTGAGCCGGCGGAAAATGGGAGACGCATTGTTGCGCTTGGCCACATGGCCGAGCTTGGGGCGTATAGCGAGCAGATGCATCGTGAGATCGGTTGGAAGGTTACAGAGAGCGGTGTTGATCTGCTCGTGTGCGCTGGTGAGGTTGCGCATGACATCTGTCGTGGAGCCGAAGAGGCAGGGCTTGAGCCTCAAAAAATCGTGAAGGTGAAGGATGCGGAAGAGGCTGGTCGCTACCTTGATGGCGAGGTGCGTGATGGCGATGTCGTGCTTTTGAAGGGCTCGCAAAGTGCTCGCATGGAAAAGGCGACGCGTGATTTGCTTGCCGAGCCACATCGCGCAAACGATCTGCTAGTACGGCAGGAAGAGGAGTGGAGATGAACGGATCTGGATTGTAATAATCGTTAGCGCGTGATATCCTGCTGTCGCCTTAAGACGGCCCCATCGTCTAGGGGTCTAGGACGGCTCCCTCTCACGGAGCAAACTCGGGTTCAAATCCCGATGGGGTCACCATCGCCGAATCGGCGTCCACACACAGCTCCCTGAACGGGGAGTTTTGTGTTATCTTAGTCACTTTCTGATCTGTTACCGTGAAGTTCATGAAGATTTTTCGCATGATGAAATCCAAGTCGGTGATAGCGTCGATATTTTGTATGAGGTTGGCGATAAAATTCAAATCCGCCCGCCCTCGTCTGCGACCCGAAACGGGCTTTAGGCGTGCCACGAGCTCGGCGACCCTCTGCGTTTCGTTGGCGGGCTGTTCCATAGGATTTAGACAATTTTACCATGTTGGGCTGGACAAAACGATCATGACATGGTAGTTTGCTACGTCGTCCAAACAGCGACCCGACTGTCCTAGGCTAGACAGTGGAGAATCCCATGCCCAATCCGAATATCAAGTGTTCGTTCTGCAACTACGGAGTGGACAAGGCCACGAGCATCGTCGCTGGCCCCAATAACATCGGTATCTGTGATGCCTGCATCGGTGTGTGCGTCCAGCTCATGTACGAAGGCGGCCACCTGTGCCTTGAGAAGATGGTGGGAGAGGCCGGAGCCGTACCACTGCTGTGCTACTCGGACATGTTGTCGAGTGGAGCCACGCTCAACGATCTCCTCAAGGAAATCTCCAGCCCGGCCGTCAAGCGGGCGGCACTCGATGTGAAACTGAGGGCGGTACATTCCAGGAAGTCAAAGTTGAACGATGACATCCATGATCTCAACCGCGATGTTAGGCTGGCCGAACAGGAAGAGGAAGCCATCACCGCCGCTCTGGCCAAGCTCCCCGCTCCGAAAGGCGACTAGCCCGCCATCACACTGATCCGCTACTCATCTCCCGCACCCACACTGCCGCAAGGAAGACGCCCGCCTCATGGGTGCCCTCGGCTCGTGGGTGCGTTTTCTTTTCGCTCAAAATCAAACAATCAAGACGACCACCGCAAGTGACCTCAATTTTCTCATCGCTCGGATATCAATATAGCAAAAACTTCTGCTCTGCTTAGCGACGCATTATGCCATTTTTGGCTAGTTTAACACGAAAATGGGCATGCTGCCATTGACAAAAGGCCATTTTTGTGGTATCTTTCTACGTCGGCCAAGGAGGAAACAGACGGAGAAGGCCCCGTGTTTCCCATGATTACTTTGTGGCAAGCACGGGGCCCTTTCCTTTCCCCACTGGAGCACGACATGAAGACCCTTCTCTCCGTTATCGGCGGCATCACCCTCCTCGCCGCGGCCATCTTCGGCATCTACATGGGCGTCATGGCCATCTGGAACGATGGCTACGATGACCACCGCCGCGAGGTGGCCTCGCAGCTCTCCGACGCCGATGAGACCTCGAAGGAGGCAGCCAAGGTCAAGGAGGCCGCGGACAAGGCCACCGCCGAGGCCACAACCGCCAAGGTGGAGGCCGACCGCATCATCACCCAGCTCAACGCCGAGCACATGGCCTTCGTCCAGACCGTCCTCGCCATCCGCGAGCTCAAGGACAAGCCCAACGCCTTCGCCCTCACCCACGACTACGACAACACGTGCATGGTGCGGCGGGAATGGCTGTCCAAGAACGCGGCGTTCAACGATTCGTCCGTCACCGTCGGCGAGTACGGCACCTTCGACTTCGTGCGGGACGGCAGCGGCAAGGTCATCGACCTCAAGCCCCAGCCCACCACGACGAAGCAGGCGCAGGTCGTCCAGAAGTAGCGACAACTCGTCCGTCCACTCGCGCGTCTGCGCGGGCGACAACTTCCCACGAGTAGAACGGCCCAAGAGTCGAACTACTCGCGGGCCCATCGATGAACATGACGCAAGTCGTGGCCGCCGATGGGCAAACCCGCCCTCATGGCCAAGGAGGCCTTCATGACCCGACTCACCGCCAGTGGCTTCACGCACTGGTTCAACATCACCGCCATCTTCTGGAACCTGCTCATCTCCGCGAGCTGGAACGGGAAGCTCAACTGGAAGGACGCGCCGAAGACCCAGAAGGAGATGGGCTGGCGCTTCGTCCTCACCACCGAGGAGGGCTCCACGTTCACCTTCACCCGCATCCCGTTCTTCGGGTACTGGGTCAAGGCGGAGATCATCAGGGGAGCGCGCAGCACGATGGAGCACTCGATGTTCTTCGAGCTCATGGTGAACCCCAAGGAGCTGGAACGCAACACGTGGGCTTCGGCGACCGACATGCTGCTCGCCCACATGGACGGACAGCCCATCTAGCGCACCCGCGCGGCAGACGTACTCGTCGCCGCCTCCGGGTGCGTTCTGCTATTCATGAAATGTGACAATTGCAGATCACAACGCACGTCTTTTTGTTTTTGAAATTCCCGATTCGCGGCCTGACCCCAGAACCTGTGACCCCAGAACCTGCAAATAGCAGACCTCACCACATTATGTTAGAATGTAATTACTATGATCCTGGAGGAATTATTCGTGCAGATCGGTCTCATTTTTGTTGTAGCAAGTTTTCTTGCATTTATTGCCGCTCGCCTCAAACAACCACCGATCATCGCATACATCATCGCTGGTATACTCGTTGGCCCGCGACTTGCACAGCTTGGTAGCGCAGAGTTTTTCAAAACACTTTCAGAGATTGGAATCGCTTTTTTACTGTTCACTGTCGGGCTCAATCTAAACTGGCGTAATATAAGAGAGATCGGTTGGGTGGCGCTTGGAACTGGAATAGGACAAGTGGCTTTTACAAGCGGAGTCGCGTATTACGTTGGAGTTGCACTCGGACTTGATCAGGTCACAAGCGCGTATGTCGCGGTTGCAATCGCGTTTTCAAGCACGATCGTTGTTGTAAAACTTTTGTCAGATAAAGACGACCTCTCAACTCTTTACGGTAAGATCGCTGTAGGCTTTCTCATCGTCCAGGACTTGTTGGCAATCTTGTTTTTGTTGCTCATCAGCGCGACACGATCCGGAGGCGACGTGACCACACTTCTGACTGTCGCCGTTGGAAAATGGATTGTCGTGATAGTGCTTTTGCTAATCGCGTCAAACTGGATTCTTCCGCGCCTTACGCGCATGGCCGCACGTTCGCAAGAGTTGCTTTTTCTCTTTGGCGTTGCATGGTGTTTTGGAGTGGCAAGTTTTTTGGCCATGGTTGGTTTTGGTTTTGAGCTCGGCGCACTCCTTGCTGGTATCTCACTCTCTGGCGTGCCCTATTCGCAGGAAATCGCCTCGCGTTTGCGACCACTGCGCGATTTTTTTCTGATAATTTTTTTCATTTTGCTTGGCACACAGCTATCGCTCGACATTGTGTATACACAAGCTGTGTTAGTGATAGCTCTGTCGTTGTTTGTCATCGTAGTTGAGCCACTCATCATGCTCATCATTCTACGTGCGCTTGGCTACCATCCGCATACTGGTTTCATGGTTGGCACTACCGTGTCTCAAGTGAGTGAGTTTTCCTTCATCCTGCTTGGCGCTGGCGTGGCTTCAGGACACATTGGGCAGGAAGCGGTCACACTTGTCACGCTCGTCGCACTTATAACGATTGGTTCGAGTAGCTATTTCATCACGCACAACGACGCCATCTATCGCTTTTTCCGTCCAGTTCTGCGTTTGCTTGAGCCTAAACAAGCAAGGCACGAAGGTGAGATCAAGAAACGAAAATCCTTTTCTGTTTTGCTTATCGGTTGTGATCGTATGGGTAACGTTCTACTTCCGAAGCTCAAAGCACTGCACGAGCCGTATCTTGTTGTTGATTTTAATCCGCACGTGCACGAGACGCTTGAGCAACGTCGAATTCCGCACGTTTATGGTGACGCAAGCGATCACGAATTTTTGGAAGATATACGCGCGCAACAAGCCAAGCTCATCATTTCGACGGTGCCGAATGACGAGCTCAACACAGCTTTGCTCGCGCATCTCCGATTTAAGCGCTATCGCGGAACTGTGATCGTTACCGTTCCAGCGGCCGAGCAGGCAGTTCACGCGTATCATCTCGGCGCAACATTCGTAATTGTGCCGAGCGTGCTCTCAGGCGAGCGGTTTTGGGATTTTTTGAAGAAGGAACGATTAGATCGAGGGCGTTGGCAAAAGCTGGCCAAGAGGGTCGGGGGTTGACTTATTACAGGAAATCTGCGAAAGTATTTTTATGGCATGGAGAGATCATGGCTGGCACGGGAGAAAAGTACAACAGACCGTGGAGGTATGAGCAATATCCACCGGTCGCATTTCGTCACGCGCGACCATGGTGTGAGCAGATCTACGGTTACCGCGCGATTGAGTTCGATCCGCTGGCTGGCGGGCTGTGTCGCATTCGCATCGAGCTCATCTGCACATCGAATAGGGATATCGCAAATATCCTTAGGGGTTCATGGGAGTTTGCGTGGACGCGCGCGCTCGACGATCAGCGATGGGCTGGGTGTGTCCATCTCGTTGACAGCCGTCCGATCTGGGGTTGCGTGGTGTTGACCGAACCCTGTCGCGTTGAGCCGGTGCGGAAGTCTCTGCCAGTGTCGCTCGTGATCCTCCGACCGTACGTCGGAGGCCCGCCGTTTGGCAAGGCCATCAGGGAGCCGGCGCTCATTAAACCGATCGTGTACATTCCGTCCTTTTAGCCCATATCGTGAATTTCTTTTTGGAGCCTGCGCGCACGCCCGCGTCTGGCTCTTTTCTTTATCTCTATTTACAAAACGCACATTTTTTGCTACTCTGTTGGTCATTATGGGCTTTAGAGATTCATTTTCACGCGCGTTTCAGGGATTGTCTTGGAAGGCACCAGAAATCAAGCCACCACAACAGACGCCCGAGGTACGAGCAAAAAAAGAACGGCTCTTGAATGTGAAAGGCGCAATTTATGAAATTCCAAAACGCGCCAAAGATCGTGTGAGCGAGGACACAGCGCTTATTGATGAAGAGCTTATGTTGTGTATTGTGGCAGACGGCGTCAGCTCCGGAAAAAATGGAAAAATTGCCAGTCGTTTAGCAGTGGAAACATTGCGTGATGAGATTCAACAACGGCAAGGACTCGGAAACGGCGAGGTTTTTAATGAGGCTCTAATGGAGCAGGCGATGCGTCGTGCCTCTGAAGCTATCAAAGCTGATATTGTGGAGCATCCGGAGCATCGAGGAATGAATACGACGCTTTCGGCTGTGTTGATTTTTGAAGTTGAGGCAGAGAAAGCTTACGCCGTTGTTGGGCATGTTGGCGACAGTCGCGCGTACCAGTTCCAACTTAAAAGTGGTGCGCTTTTGCCACTGACGCAAGATGACAACGACATTCGTTCCTATCAGGAGAGTGGAGAAATCAGTGCCGATGAGGCACGCGCTATTGAGCAGTCATCTCAAGAGGGGCGCGATGTCGTACTTAAGAATCCGAAGCTGTCAGCACGGAGGCTCTACAGCCAGCGTGCAAAAATAACAAAGAGTCTTGTCGCGACAAAAGAAAACGGACAACGAGCGTACAATGTGAAGACGTTTAACGTGGAGGATGGTGATATTATTTTTACGGTCTCGGACGGAATTTCTGATGTGCTGACTGAAGATCGAATATTGCAGATTTTGCGCGAGGGGTTCGCACAGGAAAAAGGTGTGTCAGATATTTTTGCGCAGATGGCGCAGGAAGCGGCGAGCGACACATCTCTACGACAAAAAGGAAAAGAAGGCGACGATATTAGTGTTGCTGGATTTGGAGTGAAGCGAGTCGTGGCGCAGAGGGAGCGTGAGGAACAGATGATTAAAGAGCAAATAGAGGCGATCAGGGCGGGGTTGACAACATAAATTAGCACTCGTATAATGCGAGTGCTAATTTTGTTTATGTCGAATATGGATGCTCGGCAGGAACTAATATTGAAAGCGATCATTGAGGAGCATATCCGTACCGCAGAGCCGGTTGGTTCAAAGGCGCTCACCGATGGGTATGGACTCGATGTCTCGTCAGCGACCGTTCGTAACGAGATGGTGACGCTCGAAGAGAATGGGTATCTGCGCCAACCGCACACGAGTGCTGGCCGTGTGCCGACGGAGAAGGGCTACAGCCATTACATCGCTCGGTTCGTGAAATCAAGCATGAAACAGGAGCCGAGTCGTGAGTTGCGCAGGGCGGTGAGCGCATCGCATTCGCAAGAGGAGACACTCCGCTTGCTTGCTAAGGCACTGGTGCGTCTTTCTGGCGACATGGTTATCGCCGCCTTCGGCACGAATCGAGCTTATTACACAGGCTTTAGCCAGCTCGTTAATAAACCGGACTTTCAACGGCTAGAACTTCTGCAATCTCTGACGTCGCTCCTTGATCGTTTTGACGAGATCACAGGCACGGTGATGCGCGGTCTTGCTGAAGAGCCACAGGTGATGATCGGCGAGTATAATCCATTTGGCGAAGAGACAGCCGCGGTCGTCGTCAAATGTCGCTTGCCTAACGGGCGGACGGTTTTTCTTGGATTGGTTGGGCCGATGCGTATGGACTATCAGAAAAATCTCGGGTTGATGGAGCAGGTGGTAGAGATTCTAGGAAAAAAAACGTAACATGAAAAATTCAGCAACTATGACAGATGATCTCCAAAAACAGTGTGAAGAATATTTGACCGGATGGAAGCGGGCGCTCGCTGACTACGATAATCTTAAAAAAGAGCTAGCGAGAGAGAAGGATGAGATGCGCGAGCGAGTCAGAGAGCGCGTGGCAGTAGAGCTCATTCCCATTCTTGATCATTTTGATCAAGCCAATCATCATGTGCCTGTGCTCAATTTAAGTGAAGAGGAAGCAACGAAATTCCAAAATTGGTTAAACGGCTTGAGACACGTGCAAACACAACTCGAGGCGGTGATGGCAGAGCTTGGTTTAGAGATGATTCCGACTGACGGCCTTGCCGACACGCATCTTCACGAGATTGTCAGTGAAAGAATGGAGGAATATCGAGAAGTAGGCGCGATTCTTGAAGTCATACAGACAGGTTGGAAGCTGAACTCACACATCGTACGTCCCGCGAAAGTCATCGTAAATCAAACGTCACAATAATTTTTCTTTTTATGTCCAAAATTCTCGGAATTGATCTCGGTACAACAAATTCATGCATGGCCATTATTGAAGGTGGTCAACCAAAGGTTTTAGAAAATAAAGAAGGCGCGCGGACTACGCCTTCCATTGTGGCGATGTCGAAAAGCAGTGAGCGTGTAATTGGAGCGCCGGCCAAGCGTCAAGCTGTGACCAATCCAAAGAATACTCTTTTTTCTATTAAGCGTTTGATTGGACGACGCTGGGATGATGCGGAAGTTCAGCGTGATCGTCAGATCATGCCGTTTGAAATAGTAAAGCGCGGTGACGGTGTGGCGGTTATGTTGAGTGGAAAGGAACATACACCGGAAGAGATTTCAGCGATGGTACTTGCGAAACTCAAGAGCGATGCCGAGGCGCGTCTTGGTGAAGCTGTGACCGAGGCAGTCATTACTGTCCCAGCCTATTTTGATGACGCACAGCGACAAGCGACGAAGGTAGCTGGAGAGATTGCCGGACTCAAAGTTTTACGCATTATAAACGAGCCGACTGCCGCGGCGTTAGCGTATGGATTTGATAAAAAAGCAGGCGAGCAGATTCTCGTTTACGATTTGGGCGGTGGAACATTCGATGTCTCCGTGCTAGATGTTTCGAGTGACACAGTCGAGGTGAAGGCAACGAACGGTGATACGCATTTGGGTGGTGATGATTTTGACCGCCTTGTTATTGATTGGATTATTGCCGAGTTTCAGAAACAGGAGGGGATAGACCTCTCAAAAGATGCGCTGGCGTTACAGCGCATCAAAGACGTGGCAGAGAAAGCGAAGATTGAACTTTCAAGCGCCGAGCAGACGGAAGTCAACCAGCCATTTATCAGCTCGGATGCCAATGGGCCGAAGCATCTGGTGATGACGCTTACGCGCGCCAAGCTTGAAGAACTTGTGCTCGGACTCGTTCAGAAGACGATGGAGCCGGTGCGACGCGCGCTTGAGGATGCTAAAATTGACAAGAGTAAGATTGATGAGATCGTGATGGTGGGAGGAATGACGCGCATGCCACTTGTGCAGAAGACGGTGGAAGAATATTTTGGTAAAAAAGTGAACATGAGTGTAAATCCTGATGAGGTCGTGGCGATTGGCGCGGCTGTGCAAGCCGGTGTGCTTGGTGGGGAGGTCAAGGATGTTTTACTTCTCGACGTCACGCCGTTGTCGCTTGGTATTGAGACGCTTGGCGGAGTGATGACAAAACTTATTGAGCGCAACACCACGATCCCGACCGAGAAGTCTCAAATTTTTTCTACCGCATCAGACAGCCAGCCACAAGTTGAGATTCATGTACTGCAGGGAGAGCGGGAAATGGCGACTGATAGTAAGACCCTTGGGCGTTTTGCTTTGTCTGGCATTCCGTCGGCTCCGCGCGGTGTCCCGCAGATTGAGGTGAAGTTTAGTATTGACGCCAATGGTATTTTGAACGTGAGCGCGACAGATAAGGCGACTAATAAGTCGCAGGCGATTACGATCACAGCATCAACGGGACTCTCAAAAGATGAAGTTGAGCGCATGAAAAAAGACGCCGAAGCGCACGCCACAGAGGACAAGAAAAAGCGCGAGCAGATTGAGCACCGTAACATGGCGGACACGATGGTCTACACAGTTGAAAAGATGCTGACGGATGCTGGGGAGAAGATCACGGATGATGAGCGTAAAGAAGTACAGGTGAAGATTGACGCGCTCAAGGCGGTTAAGGATGGGGACGATCATGAGTTAATCAAAAAGGCCGCTGACGAGCTTACGAATGTGGCGCAGAAAGTGGGAGCAAAGATGTATGAGCAAAAGGGGACAGCGCAAAGTGGGGCCGAAGGTCATGAGCGAGGCGAAGCCGAGTCGAAGGGACCTATTGATGCGGAGTTTAAGGAGAAGGAGTAGAGCTCGTCATTTGCATAACGTATCGGCATATCTGAAGTTGCGACTGAAAGGAGCGTAGCCGCAAAGTGCGTGTTGCACGATGAATCAAAAATTTAAATCTTTTTGAAATCTTTTCTTCCTATAATCAGCAAAATCAAAATTGCTACTGATAAGGCGAGTCCGTACCATCTGGTTGTACCAACTTGTGATAGAGCTAGCACATGCATGCCTAATGCAGGAATCACTAAAATAAAACCGAGTATATATGACCAGCGTTTGGCCTTAATCAGGAACCAGCCGACCAAAATGTTCAAAACTGCTGATATGACAGTGATGATTTGAGTTAATTGGTTTACTACGTCGCGAAAACTTTCGGGGTCGGCGGAAGTGTTGGAAACTGTTAAGTTTGTTACGGCGACAACCAGATTCAACAAACCTCCTGCAAGGAAGAAGAAGGCAGCAATTTTGATTGGTGTGGAAATGATTTTGTTCATATGTATGAATTATATAAAATTTTGATATTTCGTGCAATGTATGCGACTATACGAAGTTTTCCGAAGAAAAATTTGGGAAAGCGAAGTGCAACGAGCTTTCCGTATAGTCGCTGTTATGTGCCCCGAACGAAACGAAGTGGAGTGAGAGGGCAACGTGGTTCGACAAGCGATAGCGAGGAGAAAGTCGGGAGAAGGGGCGCTTATTCATTATATATCTTTTTAAGATTACCGAGCGATTTTTTGATATAATCTTGTATAATCCATCTGATTAAGAGTGAATCTGTAATTACACCACCGAGGTAAAATGGAACTTTATATTCAATAGAAACAGTCAATTGTGTTTGTTTTTTTATTCCTCTGACATTCATTGAAGAGTCAAATTTTATACCAAATAATTTTCCGTTATATGCAACGTGTTTTCTTTCTTGCCACTCAACAATTTTTTCTATTGATTTAAGTTTAAATGGACCTAATTTCCCATACCATTCATAACTTGCACCAACTCCTGTTCTGTTGGGACTGGTAGTTTTTCCATTGATATAACCATAAACATATTTAGAAAAATTCTTAGGCTCGGTTATGAATCTCCAAACATTCCCTATTTCATCATCTAAAATAATGTTTTGGATTATTCTTCTCATATTTACTTCCCTTTTTTTGTAGATATAGCAATAAAAAATGTACCTAAATTGAGATTTTCCACTTCAACATTCCCAAAGATTTCTTTCATTTTTTCTGGAATGTTTTTAGAAGGGTCCCATGCTGCAAATTTTGAGTAAATTAGTCTAACCAATGGATTAAGGATTTTCAAAAAACCGGTAAAAAGACTGGCATCGCAAACAACCAGTTTCCCTTCAGGACGAAGAACATCATGACATCTATCAAGTGCTTTTTTCCAGCCAGGAATTGCGCTAATTCCAAGAACACTTACAATGCCGTCAAAATTATTCTCAGTTATTTGGAGTTGTGATGCATCACCCTGAACCAGTTTTATATTATCCCAGCCATTTTGTTTACATAACTGTTTTGCGGCATCAAGCATTTCTTGGCTATAATCAAAACCGAGAATAAAACCATCTTTGCTTACTGTTTCAACCAAGTAAGGGAAATTTCTACCCGAACCGCAAGCAACTTCTAGGACTTTATCGCTTCTTTTTAGGTCTATCCTTTTAACTGCACGGCTTCTTATAGTCTTTGCTCTTCCTAAAAATGTGATTATATCCTGTGCACTATAAAGAGAGGGAAATCTCCCCCAAAAAGAATATACTTTTTTTACTTTCTTTAATTTGTCAGTTTGTGAATCTTTTGTCATTTTCATATATGGATTGAATGATTTTTATAAATTTTTTTATAAGTATTCCGTAGCCCGATTGCACATAATGTTACGAGTATCCGAAGTTCTTTGGAGCGGAGCGAAAAAGAATTTGGGTGGAGGCTTTTGTAAAAAGCCGTAACCAGATATGCCGTGTTGTGCGATGTTGTGCTAATTTTTTAATTCATTAAGTTT
>JBBTQF010000025.1:0-27514 GCA_038065815.1 Patescibacteria group bacterium | reverse complement strand
TTCTGTCTCGAACATCTGAAGTTTCGTATCAAAAGCACATTTGGCGACAGACCCATTATTCGTACCACTTATCGCAATAAGGAGTTTCAGCGATCATGTAATGCTCCCATTTTTTGCTTGGGGCGCACTTCAACAGTCGCCGTGCGATTAGACGGTCAATCGAAAAACGGCCAGCGCCAGAAAACATCATCATAGTAGCAACCGCCAGCATGATGAGTTCCATGCGAATATTTCCCATAAACCCAAGTGGAATTCGCTCGAAAAAAATCGAAAGGATGAGCTCAATCATGATCACGAAGCCAACGATACGACTCAAAAAACCTGGAATAATCAACGCCCCACCAACAAATTGTAAGACACTAAAGACGATCAAAATGGCAACCGCCGTTGGACCCGGAAGCTCTTCGATAAACGATCCGGCCTCGCCACGCATAAGAATCAGACGCTGTGCACCATCGAGGAGCAAAATCGTCCCAAATGCAATACGCAACGGAATGAGCCCCCACATGGGCCTCGTCACAAAAAGCTGGATCCACTTTCGTGCTTTATGCTCGTGCACACTTACTCAATTACCCAGTTACTTGCCGCACCAGCGACTGCCTCCGAGTACGTCGGAAACGCGTGGATCATAACACCAAGATTGTCTATTGTCGCGTGTAGATTCATAGCAAGCGCAATCTCATGAATAACCTCGCCAGCAGAAGGTCCGATCATGTGCCCGCCAAGCACCTCGCGTGTCTGCGGATGCGCTACAATTTTAATGAGTCCCTCTAAAGCCGTATCCGTAAGACTCCGCCCAAGGCCAGACGTTGGAAAACGCCCAACAATCGCCTCTTTATGCTGTTTTTCTACTTCAAATTGTGTGAGGCCGACTGAAGCAACCTCTGGCTCCAAAAACGTCACGCGTGGCACAACACGCAAATCTCTAGTCGCAAAACCACGCTTTTTATCAAGCGCCACGAGCGCGGAATTTCTCCCCGCAACAAAACCTTCATGATGCGCTGTGTGTGTAAACTGCAACCCTCCATCAATATCACCGGCCGCAAATACATTTGCCACAGAACTTTTCTGACGATCATTAGTATAAATCGAGCCGTGCTCATCAATCTTCACTCCCAAAAGCTCAAGCCCAAGGCTATCCGTTGCAGGACGCTTCCCTGCCGCCAAAAGTATGTGCTCCGCGACTCGAGTCTCATTGCGTGGAGTGACTGAACCACCTATTTCAATCGTCACTTCCTTTTCTTTGGCCTTCTTCCCAATTTTAAGTATTTGAACATTAGTCAAAACCTCAACCCCAAGATTTCGCAATGCCTTTGTTGCGAGCTCGGCAATCTCTGCGTCCTCACGATTTAGAATCGAGTTCCCATTGTGTAAAAGCGTTGTTGGAATGCCCAACGCGCCAAAAAAAGTCGCAAACTCCACACCAACAGGCCCTCCTCCGAGCACGATGAGACTCTTTGGCGCAGTCTTTAATTTCATTACATCTTTAAACGTCCAAAACCCAGTTTTCTGGAGCCCGTCAATCGGTGGAATAAACTCGCTTGTGCCAGTCGCAATCACAAACGTTTTTCCTTGAATCCTCTTCAAGGACGAGGAAAGAATCTTAACGGTTTTTGCATCTTCAAAAACCGCCCGCCCACGCACGACCTCGATCCCAAGTTGCTTTGCGAGCGCCTCGTAGCGCATCCCAACCTCGCCACCGCCTGTGAGCCTGTTAACCACACGATCTTTGTACGCCATAATCTCATCAAAACGATACTCCACGCGCCGTACAACAATGCCAAACTCCCCCGCATGTGTAGCGCTACGATAAACTTTTGCGCACTTGAGCAGAGCCTTACTCGGAACGCACGCCCAATTTGGACACTCACCGCCAAGCTTGTCCTTTTCGATAAGGCAAACGCTCGCGCCACAGGCACGAGCCGCCTCGGCCGCAGAAAACCCAGCGGACCCAGCGCCAATAATGACAACATCAAAAGAGTTCATACGTCGCATTCCACATTGCGTCCTCGCCTTGCACCTTCATCCAATACCACCACTCCACGCCCCATAAATAAATCTCATCAAAACCAACTGCCTCGGCAAGCTCTACTTGTTGCCACAACTGCTCAACCGTAAACATTTTTGCCTGCTCATCAAGCGAAGTCTCTGTCTGCGAAGTCTTGAACCAAGGTTCGGCTTGCAATTCAGATAGAATCACCGTGTCCACAAGCGGGCGCACCATCACAAGTTTGATGCGATAAAACTCCGGACCAATTGGGTAGATAAAGTAACCGGTGAGATTATTCCAAGTTGTCCGATACAGACTGACACCAAGTGCGTCGGCCGGCACAGCCGAATCAATCCACAAATCGTTTTCCCCGCTTACGGTAAGCATGATTGGCTTGTCGGATAGTTCGCGCACGAGTGCAAGCTCGGCATCAAGGAGCGCAGGATCTGGCAGTGGGCACTCGCCAAACGGAAACATCGCCTCATTCTCAACTTGCCAGCGCACAATAGTGCTCGATGGTTCGTAACGCAGGACGAGCTCGCTCAAATATGCCAACAATTCATCTGCTTGCGCTTCTTTATCGAGCTCTTTCACAAAAGTTGGAGCGTAACATTCTGGCCAGCGCGGAACTTTTCGCCCGATAGCAAGCGTGACCTCAACGCCAGATTCCTCGGCCTCATCAATCATCCAATCGAGATCGCTCCAATTATACGCATTAGGGGCATACTCAATATCATCCCAATACACAGGAAGGCGCAGTCGCTGAACGCCGAGATCATCCAAAACGGCGCTGTACACGCGACGCCAATCCAACCCAAGCTCCTGTGCGTAGGATGACGAAAATGTGACGCCAAACACGGCAACAGACGATTCTCTCCTCGCAACGCGCAAAACGGATACGGCCAGCAAAAAACCGATTAACGCTAACGCAATCATTGCCTCGGCTATGTGTTGATGTTTCCTCCTACGAAATTTCATGATACCTCTTCCTTTTTCTCACGCATGAACGCAAGCCAACTCTCGATGACCTCAATGGCCATCTTGAATGGTGCTTCGATAATAAAATCCATAAAAAATAGGAAAACGTTGACGCGTGGCGCGCGCAGTGAAATCCAACGACCGACGCGCACGATCGGCAACGTGAAGATGTCAACGAACGCTCCCAAAATCGTCGGCTTGCCAGTATCGAGGTAGACTTCGCGGATTGAGCGACGAATACGGATGCCAAAAAACGTCACTAGGCTCAAAAAGAACAGAAAAATGAGAGTCGAGACTATGTTGAAGCCTATCGTACCTAGCGCCCAAGCAATGATGCCGTAAGTAAACAAAAATGTGAACCCATACAGCGCGTTGAAAAAAATACCGGAGGCAGATCTGCTCCACGGTTTTTTCACTTTGAAAACAAGTTTCAACTCTTTTGAACCATACACCACCGCACGCACGCCACTTTGGATATTTTTCACGTTCTTTTTACCCGGAATGCGCACTGACAATCCAATAAACGCAAGCAGAAACGGCGGGAAGGCTATGTTTATCACCAGTGGCATGAACGATGTCTCATGTGAAATGAGCAAATCGTACGGAAATTCCAACGCCAGTGCCAAGAGCATTTTGGTAATAAACAGAAAAAGAACTGCGCGTACCACTAGTCGCGTGAGTCGCGATCTAAATTTCTTAACGCGTCCTTCAGTTGCCTTGCTAACAGCGCTATTCAATTTTTCTGGACTTGAGACAATCTCAAGGAACTCATCAGGGTTTTTTGCGCAGACGTCAATAAGCACGTTAAACAAAATCGCATAACGACGCACCTCACGGGAGAGTGGCTCACTAATCGGGTGTGTAACCTGCGACTCAATATGACGCACGGTCTCCTCCAAACGATTGGTAAGCGTGGTAATTTGCTCCTGCGATGGACCACGTCGCCACTCTGGATGATACAAATGGAACACGCGAGCGCGCAACCGTCCCGGATCGGCCTTAAGAAGCGTACGATGCACCGCAAGAAACAATTGGAGCTCGCGCTGATCTTCTGGGAGACTGCCTTTCTTCCATTCAATGTGATCCTGAATCACGCAAAACATGAAGCTCGCAAACGCATCCTCACGGCTTGGAGGCACGAGCAAACTCTCAACATCATGCGCGAGTAAGTCGAGTAGCCAGTTGAAATAGTAACCTGGAGCGCTCGTGCGTGGCACGGTTGCCATAAGTGGCTCATACGTCGTGAGCATGACCGCTACTTCATCAATCATGCGCGCTGGAATTTCTTCATTTGGCAGATACCGCGCCCAAATTAGCTCCGTAAGTAAATCTTTCGCCAACGATGAAGCCTCAACATCAACACCAAGTCGGCGTTTGAGCACACGACGAATCGCGTTGCGACGTAACAAATGCTCTTCATCATACTCTAGCGTGTTACGAATTTTTTCGTAAAACACCGCCGCCTTGCTGATTGTCTCGCTTACAACAATCGCCTCCTCGCCAATCTGTGCTTTCACCATCTCGCCAAGCGCAAAAATAGACGGCAACTGCCGAACGCGACTATCAACATTGCCATCAACTGGCCCATCTGTGTAGCCCGCGCCACCTCCATGATCATCGTTAGACATAATAGATCTGTATTTTACACAATAAGCGGCAATGGATGAATCTCGCTCTTTCTCCCAGCTACGATCTCTTCAATGCGATACGCGCCGTGCGTCGGAGCCTCAATGTAACCACTCCAAGCCATGCGCGCAAGGCCACCTGAATTGAGCCAATCAAACAGCCACTCGTTGGTGTAACGAGGATCGCCCATAGGCACTCCACCACCAACATATTGTAACCAAATGCTGTTGAATTTCTCTTGCGAACCGATCGGAGGAGCAATGAGAATCGGCAAACCAAGCGCTGTGTAGAAAGAGAGTTCTGACGGCTTGGTCATCAAAAGATCTGTCTCACGTAAAAACGCGCTGAATGCCACAAAGTAATCGTGACGATTTTTGTAGATTGGCACGATCACACCACGACCAAGCTCGCGCTCAAGACCAACTTTTTTAATCGCGTCAACATAGAGCTCCGCTACGTTGGTACGAATACCGGCAAATAGAGCCAAACGGATTTTGCGCTCACGAATTTCGCGCCGTAAAGATTTCATGACATCAACTCCTAGCTGTTTCTGCGCGCCAGCTCCACCAACAGAAAATGCCAATGTCAACGGATGCGTCTTATTGAGTTCACATCGCGCTGGTCCGAGCTTTGTTTTAATCGTTTTTTCGTAACGATCATAAAAAATGCCGTTCGGGTCAAGATTGCAAATGCGAGATAGAAGATCCTTTTGGAGTTGGCGTTCTGGATATCCGCCAACCAATTCTTTAGGCAAGGGAAATCCTGTGAGAAAAATTTGGCTCTCACGCACGCCATAGAGCATCAACCTCTCCTTACAACGACCGTTGGCGGCAAAATACCGAATTTTGCTTCTTTGCGGAACAAGAGGAGCCCAGTGTCGCGCAATGTCGGCATCTGTTGTCACAAGATAAATAGCTCCGGGATAGCCATTCGCCTCGGCCATGAACGCAACCGTAAAAAACGTTGTTACCAGAGGGATCGGCTCATTCCTCAACATCTCGATAAGGTGCGAACCAAAGCCTTTGTCAATCATGCGATAAATCTGCCGTAGCTGAAGACTTGGTCTAGAAAGGTCGCGACGAGGATAGAACGCCGGAATCTCCTGAAACTCATCCATTAGATTGAACGCCAAATCGCCAATGAATGGCAGTGGCTTTAGGCGCGAAATCGTTTCATACGCTTTGCGACTACGTTGCCACATATTGAGATCGGACTTGGGGATTCCACGATAGTTGTTCGCTGAAATAATTTCACCTGCCGACAAATCCTTCAGCGCGTACGCCGCACGCGCGTGTCCATAACCCATGTCTACGTCTACAATGTGAGCGATTTTCTTCATACCAAGTGTATTCTACACGATTAATGGCGGTACCTCTAGCTCGGAAGCTCTGCCGAGCACAGCATCCTCAATCCGATACACACCGTGCGTTGGGGCCTCAACAAAACCATTCCACGCGGCGCGTGCGAATCCGCCGGAGTTGAGCCAGTCAAATAACCACTCATGCGTGTACCGTGGATCGCCTTGCATCATTCCACCGCCAACTTGCGTAAGCCAAATCGCATTGAACTCTTCCTGTCGCCCAAGTGGCGGAGCCATCACGATTGGAAGCCCAAGCGCAGTGTAAAAAGAGAGCTCTGACGGCTTGGTCCAAAGGATGTCCACCGTGTGCAGAGTCCTGTTCATGGCCGTAAAATAGTCAGCCCGTTGCCGATGATACAAAATTTCAACTGAACGAGCTCTACCAACGACTTGGCGATAATATTCGGCTACATCCTTGCGAGTCCCCGCCACAAGGATAAGACGAAGCTCTTCACGCTTGAGTCTTGACGCGAGACTCTTGATAAGCTGACGGCCGATATTGCGTTGCGCCCCAGCGCCACCGACGCAGTACATCAATGTTGGTGGTGCAGAAACGTAGCTATGTGATCTTTCTGCTGACGTTCCAAACTCGTACTGATAGTGTTCGCGAAAAAAACCGTTAGGATCGAGAACGGCAAGACGCCGCGCGAGATCACCTTTAAGCACCGAACTTTCCACGCCACCGATGAGCTCCTGTGGCAATGGGAAACCCGTGAGTGTAAGCCTTGAGGCAGGAACACCGTACAATTGAAGTCGCTCCACAAGACGACCATTCGCGCAACAATAACGAATGCGAGATTGCTTTGGATTCATCGCAACCCACGCGCGAGCAACGTCCGCATCTGTTGGCACACACCAAATTTCTCCACGATAACCGTGCGTTTCAAGCGCAAACGCCGGTACAGGATGTGTACAAATTACTGGTTTTGGGTTTCGATTGAGGCGTTGTGTAAGCTCGTGGCCGAGGCCACGCCGTTCAATCAACTGATAAACTTGTCGAACAGAAAAATTTGGTTTTGATAAATCTCGACGCGGATAGAAATCGGAAATCTCCTGCGCCTTTTCAACGATCCCGAAGGCAATCTTGCCAATCAATGGAATTGGCCGTAGGCGTGATAATGTCTCATACGCCTCGCGCCAATGCTTCCATGTAAGGCGTTCTGACTCGATCATGCCTTGATAATCATTGGCTGTGATGACCTGACCACCAGCAAGATGCTTGAGGCTATGTGCAGCTCTTGCGTGGCCGTAGCCCATGTCAACGTCTATGATGTAGGCAACATCGGTAGTCTGATCGTGACGATGAGATGGGGGCATAAGATTATTTGGCAAAAGTGCATCCCTCGGTATGATGTATTGTCTCATAGTATATCAAAGATGAGGCTGTAGGGACCTCTGCAAAAGTCCATTTCGGCTACAGTATCATAATTTCGGTCATAATCATTTCAAATTTTTTGGCTTAACATCTGTTAAACCTCAAAATTTATTCAATGATTCTGTCTCGAAATTCTGATACTTCGCCTTGAAAGCGACTTCTACAGAGATCCCTGTAGAAAAGTTTCTAAAAACAGAAACCGCACCCCTCCAAAGTGCGATTCCGTATGATATAGTACAAAAAAGCCATTTTGTCAATGGCTTTGAACTAAAATTAGCTTAAAAGTGGCCTATTTGATCATTTTCAAAATCTCACGCCTAAAGCTTGGTAAGTATTGCTTTATCGTTTGCCAAACAATATCCATCATGACCCGAAAATATTCATGCGTGAGGCGATCGCGCATGCTCATGATATCTTGCCAATCTGTCTCATGATGCTTCTCGAGCAAAGATTTCGGCAAGTGCTTGGTGGCTTCTCCGATAATTTCGAAGCGTCGAATCACTGCATCTTGTTTTTCTTTGCTCGCCAAAAAATCCTTCTCTGTCCACCCATCAACATATTCCTCGATCATATCAATGCACTCAAGAATATGTCCAAGAAAAATCTTCGGATCCTTCGTCATAGAATAGTAACGGCTTCAGATAAAATGCGATCACGCAACGGTTCATAGATCCCCTTATACGGGACGAGATCAACTTTTCTACCTAACTTTTCCTCGAGTTCGCGCTCCAAGGCAAACAAATCTAACAGAGTGAAGCGCTTTGGAAATTCAACAAGTAAATCCACATCGCTCTTTTTAGTTGCCTCGCCACGAGCGAAGGAGCCAAAAATGGCCGAGCGTTTAACGCCGGACTTGCGCAGAATCGGAAGAACCGATTTTTTGATTTGTTGAATTTCACGGGTCATATTATTTAGCAACAGGTCTACTATAACACACCGAAACATTAAACAAAACACCGCCGAGCGAACTCGGAGGTGTTTTGTTTAAATCTCTTATTCGCGCGGTGCCTTTGGGCGGGCGAAATCGAGGTGAATCGGGCGTCCGTCAACTTCGCTGCCATCGAGTTCGCTTACGGCCTTTTGGGCCTCTTCAGCTGTGCTGAAGGTAACGAATCCGAATCCCTTTTTGAAGGGGATGTAGACGTCAGTAAGGTTACCGACATCCTTGAAATGGTCACGGACCACTTCCTCGGTGGCACCGAACGACAGATTGCCGATGAACACGCGGTTAGATGCGTCCATACGTCACGTCGCTGGTTAGGTGGCTTCCCTTTCCGGTCACGACGCTGTTCCCTTGCGGGTCTTGAACGTACGGGACAATCGGTAGTGTAAGCCGGTGAGTTATGGGCAAAAGTATACACGAAACGGCTAATTTTGTCAAGGAATAACGGTGGCAGTCTCATTCTGGGCCTTATTTGGGCTAAAATTCAAACTTTCAAGCACGGCCCTATTCGTTGAGTTATTCTCGTCATCATTGATGACTATAAAAAAGAGTGTGTTAAAACGATCATCCTGCCGTTGTCCGAAATAGGACTTGACCATGCCATAGGGATCAATAAAACAGCTCATGGACAGTCCCCCGATCTCTTTGTTCTCACAGCTCGTCAACCCTGCGCTTTTTTCCAAAAGCCAATCCGCGTAGCTAATCGTCTCGCCGGTGCCGAACTCTTCGCCGACAAAAATTCTCACACGCACGGCCCCGGAATCCAAAGAAGCGGAGTCCCGCGCACTCACCGTGCTCGCGCCTCCGGCATCCGCTTGCGTCACCTCCCAGTCGCTTGGCGTGGTGAGCGCGAGGTCGCCGCTACTCATCACCCATGTGGTTTGACCATCACTGTCATCAACGACAGTTTCTTGCGCGCCGGCGCCTGATGTCTCATCAACCACGTCCGCGGACTTTTGAGGAGCTCGAGCCTCCAAGTAGGCATAAGCAAGGCCAGCGACCGCGCCTAGGACGAGCACAAGCACGACAATTTTGAGAGCGGCAAGTATGGAATTACGTTCGCGTTGAGATGACATAGAGTGCGATTGAAGTCGCAACTGCGACATTAAGTGATTCAAGCGAGGCTTGGTGTTCGATCACCAGACTTTTTCCGATGATCGGTGAGATGATGCCAGATCCTTCCGAACCCACAACGATCAGCATTGGTTCGTGCTTCACTTTTTTGAGGCTCACGGCACCAGGACGATTTTCAAGACGATACACGATCCGCTTGGCCCGAGCAAGTAATGTAGTCGTGTCCTTACTTTTTACCACTATCCATGGCGTGTGAAAGACAGCTCCAGCAGTCGAGCGTACGACTTTGGGACTGGTAGGGTCCGCGGACTCAACAAGGACAACCCCGGCGCCAAACGCCTGCGCCGAGCGCAAAATTGTACCAACATTTCCTGGATCCTGCACATGATCAAGCACAACAACCACACGGCGCTTAAAAACGTCTTTCTCGCTCCACTTTGGAGCTCGAGCGACCGCCGCAACGCTCTGTGGCGTCTCTGTGGTAACGAGCTCGTCAAAAACAGATGTATCTTTTGGCGTAAAACGAAACTCAACAAACTTGCCTGCTTCCAGAATTGCATTGTCTCCCTCGAGCAATAAAAATCCACTCCCCATCCTTGCCTTCTTTATCTGCAGTGATCGAATCAATTTTTCTTGAGCTTTTGATAACATAGCGCGCCTTATAGGCCTTTTTGTATTTTCTTTAGGCTCATGCGTTCCCTTAAAAAACCAAAAATCCGACCCGATGCGTGCGTGAGCCCAATCACAACAAAAATGATGTCACGCAAGCGAATAATAAGCACGAGTACAAGAGCATTAATAGAGATCCCCAGCATGGTAAACAAGCCTACATTGCCAGCTTCATAAAAACCAAGACCGCCCGGCACGGGAATCAGCAGGGCGAGCCCCGGGATCGTGCTGGTCAAAAATGCCTGCGAAAATGTGAGCGTTGTACCAAGAAAAAAGGCAATGAACCACGTTTCAAATGCTTTGAACGAGACCATGATAAGCGACAGGAACAGGAGCCAAATGATGACCTTGGGGTGACCGCTTAAAAACTCGGTCATCTGCCGTTCCATCGCTACGAGCCACTGGTCGAGTTTGCGCCAGCCTCTGCGTTGATGGAGTTTAAGGCAGTGAAAAATCGAGCGAAAAAAACCACGCCCAGTGACCGTTGCCCAATAAAACGAAACGAGGAATGATGTAAAAAGCACGAGGGCCACAACAAGCAACCACAGCGAGTTACCGAGCGCGACGCGCTCAAATATAGCCAAAACAAGTCCGATAGTCACAAACAAAATAAAGGCTGTGAGCTCAAAGGCAAGATCAATCACTACAGAGCTTGTCGCCTGCTTGAGTGGCACGCCGTCGTCATGCAAAAGCCCAACGCGAATCGGCTCGCTCCCAAAAATTGACATTGGCAGAATGTACATAAAAGCGTAGCCAGACATACGATGTCTGTAAAGACGCCAAAAGCCGATGCGCTCCGACTTAGGCAAACCCTTGTTGAGAATGAACCTCCAACGATAGACGTAGAGTGCAAAGTTGGTGAGCGAGATCGTCACGAAAATGAGAAACGGCGCGAGACCGAATAGAAGCAATGTCTCGATCACTTCGCCAAAGCCGACGCGCGCCAGCAGAACAAACAAAATCCCGCCACCGATGAGGAAGAGGAAAAGAAAAAATAACAGACGATTGGATGAAGCGGACATACTTATAGTATATAACGAAACGAGCTCGAATGTTATTCCGAGCTCGCCTCACGTTCTCGATCTACTGTCTACTTCCTACAGAACCGCTTCCTTGGCCGCCTTGGCAACACGAAACTTCACTCTCGTTCGTGCTGGAATCTGGATTGTCTCGCCAGTTGCTGGGTTGCGTCCTGCACGTGCGGCGCTATGGGCTTTCACGAGTTTACCGATACCAGGGATCACGAACTCGCCGTTCGCCTTCACTTCCTTGTAGGCTAACTCGACGATGGCGTCCATGAACGCCATAACTTCCTTTTTGCTGACACCAACCTTTTCGGAAAGCGCCTGCATGATCTGGGACTTGGTCATCTTTGCCATAAAGCAAAAAAACGTTTATTTAACTGGGGTTTAGTATAACAGGGTATCTTTTTCTTGGGAATAGCCAGCAGGACCTCACTTCCACTTGCGTACAACCGCCTCCTTGATCTGCCCCCATTGCTCTGTCGTGAGCGGGCGGTTCTTAAACCGATCCTCAACGTTCTTGAAAACTCGCTGGATCACTGCATTTGAGCTATTTTCCTCTATTTTTGGCGTTAAATCAGTCACTTCTGCCCGCCCTTCTCTCACATCCTTCATGAGTTCATCAAGGTTCCGACCATCAGCCTTGACGTCACGTTCAAGCATTTTAATGAACCGAGTTTCAAGTTTGTGATTTTCTGGCCCAGCGAATCGCAACTCCGATTTGGATTGCGTCAAAATCTCCTGATAAACCTTCTGCATATCCCCCCGCATCTTGACCTCGGCCACCAGACGCTCTGTGTCTTGCGCAGAGTAGGTGCCTTCCGGAACATTGAGCATACCATGTCCCGGGATGCGGATACTCACAGCTTCGCCCCTCGCCTCGGGTGCGCCAAGACCCTCTTGATTTGGTAACGTTCCTTCTGATACAGAACCGGCTGGAGCCTCTGCTGGAGCCTGAACTGGCGCTTCCTCAAACGGCGTGCCGTCCTCTCCAGGCACGGCAAAAGAATCAACGTCCGATAATGTTACGGTTGGAGCCTCCGGCCGAACCGCCACCGGCTCTGCCTCTGGAACGTCACCAGGTGACGTTCCAGTTTCGGTTGCCTTCTCGATCGGCTCCCCGTCCGACTGAACGACTTCAGTCGTTTGGGCGGGCATCGTAAATCCGCGGTTGTCGAGATCCTCCGTCGCAATTTCCTGCCCAGTCGTGGCATCAACAAAATGTACGTCGCTGACGACACCATCCTTAAACTCAACGTCCACAGCCAAATTCCCTTCGCTCCCTTTGGACAGCCATGTGTGCATGAGGCCCTTTTCCTGCACGAGCGTCGCCGCCATCTTGCGCGCCTCGGCAGAGCTCATATTGAGGCCCTCTTCTGACGCTTCGTTTTGAATCGCACGACTGAACAGTGAAATAAAACCATCGCCCTTTTCCACCGTGGCCCATTTTTCCAAATTCCCAGCCCCAGCAATAACACTAGATCCATCTGGCCCCATATCCATGTGCTTTTCGTAAGCAAATCGATATTCCTCCGGAGTCATGGCGATGCCGCTGGCCGGGCTTTGATCGACTGCCGGAGCTTCCGCTAGATCTGTAGCACCGGCAAGACCAGGATGCAAAAGATCAATCGACGGCTCTGGCGCGGACGCTCCACCTTGATCATCAAACAGGATCGAATTATGCGGAGCTTCGGGCGGGGCTTGATCTTCCATGGCGTTGACGGCCGGCTCGATCTGGTCGACATGTGGAACATCAGCGGCGTAGGCCATGCCGATACCAACATTTTTCGCCACAACTGCCATACCAATTGCAAAGTCAAGACCCTTAGCTTTCCAGCCTTCAGATTTGCTAAAGAACAACTGTTGCAGTGTCTCTTTTAACCCTCGACCGACAGACAAAGCCGCATCCTTAGCAAATTGCGTCTTGCTAAGTTCGGCAAGATTTCCGCCTTGCACGCGTTCGGACTGCAGTCTAATCATCCGCTCCACATTACCGCTTAATGCCATCGCACCAACACGAACACCACGCAGGCCAAGGTTATAAGCGCCACCGGCCAAATGGGACGATCCGAGGGTTGCCAAAGCAATGGCGGTGTTCAATGCTTCACGATTGCGCGAAAGCTGCTTAACTCTAAGCTGGAGAGCTTCGTCGAGCAAAAGAGCAATTTGACGATCACGTTCTACTTTTACTTTTTCCACTTCATCTTTGTGGAATCGTGCGATAGTGCGGACTTTTTCTAGTGCCGCGACCAATCTTGGCTGAAGCTCGGCCTTCTTGGCGTCAGAAAAATGATTCGACGCTTCCAACGCTTTTTTGATGCGGTCTTCATCAATCACCGCCGATGAAGCGGCAAAATCGGCTCCAGACGGATCCTTTTCCGACGCCTCGGCTGATCCCATCGCCGCAAGAAGACGATCATATTCCTTGTGAGTATGACTGTAACGCATCTGGTCAGTAACTACTTTGGCACCAAACACGGAACCAGCAGTTTCCAAACCAAGTCTAGCCACTGTCCAACCCCAAGCTTGCTTTTCGCCTTTGCGTTCAGATTCCGTTAGCTCGCCTTTGGCATAAGCCTTAGAACGCACGACCGCCTGATCGCCAAGATATTTCCAAAAGTCCGACGACATCAAATCTTTGGCTTTGATTTTGTCGGGTGAAAACGGACTGCTGTCTACCACCGGTGCGGACGGTGCCGTAGACGCGGCTTCCGGTTTTGATTTTCGACCAAAGACTCTGGCAAAAAATCCCGGCCGCTCTGATTTTTCTGCCGCTTCGAAATCGGCTTGTGCGGCCTCTTTGGCTTCCCAAGCTTTTTTGTAATTTTCGACAGACACAGTGAGATCGTCTACGTTCACACTATCTTTCAAAACCCCATTGGCTTTCAATTTAGCCACATCAATTTTTCCATCAGCTAACTGGGTAATAAGATCATCTACTTTTTCATTGGCAACACTACTAACAAATTTATAACGCAAATTCCACGCGAGTTCAGCAATCTCGTCATTCAATTCACTTAATTGATCCTGCGCCTTTTCTTTTGGTGTAGCGACCGCGTCCCACTTGGCCCGAATAAGACGATCGAGCTCGTCGGCTTTTCGCATCGTAAACGTACCGTCATCGTAATGGCTATCAATTATGGCATGGGCATCATGCAAATCTGTCCGGCTAGTTGCTTGATCAATAAGTTCACGGACTCTCACCTCTTCGGCGCTTATCACTTCCGGCGTAGATGGAACCGCTTCTGGAGGCGCGACAGATGGTGCTATTCCTGCCGGAGGAAACTTTGCTTTACGTTCTAACTCAGCAACGCGTTCATTCACATGCGCCGTCCTAGCTTCAACGAATGATTCTTTATTAAAATCCCAGGTCTTTTGAAGCTCATCGATCACCGCTGAAACGGCTCTGGCTTGATCAGGCGTTTTGGCGGCGTCTAGTGGATCATAAAATCGCGCACTTAAATCAGCTTTCGAAAGCTCCGTCCACTTCTCCATCGCCGCCTGTTCGACTGCCGCCAATTCATCACCGCTCACGCCTCGCATTTCCGATCCTTCAATTTTATTGAAATACGCCTCCGTGTCCGCCGCGGTCGTGGCATTGGCAATATCTGCCTCGATTTCTGTTCGCATCTGCTCAGGGGTTTTAAGCAAACCAGGATTAGTTGGCGCAGAATCGAAAGCAGTCGGCATTGACAGTGGCGGTGGCATGTCTGGCACGGCGTCGGGCAAGGCAGGTGCGACGTCGGGCTCGAGTGCGGCGAGTTTGATTAACGCTACTTTGAGTTGATCTTTCGTTTTTTTGACAGACGACAAGCCACTGACGATTTCGTCCGGATCTTTACCGAATTTAATATCTAACATTGCCCGATCAACGACATCACGGCGAATGTTCGGCGGGCTATTATTAAACCACGTCTTATGCCAAAACGCTTCGTTATCTGCCACCTCACCAAGCGACATCGCCACCGGCTCAGCCTCAACAACCGCTGGTGCGGCTTCGACTGGCGCTGGTTCGACAATTTGCGGAGCGGGTTCGTCGAAAAGAGCCGAGAGCGCGTTTCGATTAATCACGGTTGTGGTTCCTTTTGCAAGAATTTCTGCAACCGCGGCCGCACCATCAGGAGACATCGTAGTGGCTTGCGCGTATTCTGCCGCCTTCCATGCTTTCTTGTCAGCTAACGTATCTCCAGCTGGGCCTGGCAGATGGCCAAGAATAGGCTCGCTTTCCACAGTAGAAGTTGTCGTGGCATCAGCCGTTGATTCCTCAACTGCCGCTTGAGCATCCTGTGCCGCTTTCAGAATAAGGCGACGTTGATCGATTGCCACGGCAAACATCGCCATGTCTGCTTGCTTCAATTTACCTGGTGCCACGGCCGTATTGACGACACCCCTTAAAGCATCAAGCTGTTCTTCTTTACTGGCATCGGCGATCTGTTGACGAATATCGCTCATGATTTCCGAGCGAAGATCTGCACCTTTAGCCGCTTCTTTAGCCGCGGTTTCAGCATCGGTCAGAGCGGCTGTCTCTTTTTTCTTGCCTTTATTTCGCACTTCATCAAAAGCCTTTTTGACCCGCTGGCGCTCGGTCTCAATGTGCGCCAATTCCCAAAGCAAACCTTGGATTTCTTTCACAGGGCCTGTCTCGCCGACTAAGCTATTGGCTTCTTCATCCGTTGCCGCGCGTTGCTCTTTCGCCAACAATTCGACGATAGGTTTGAGTTTTGCTTTGCGACCATCGGCATCGAGCTTGGCAAAAACAGCTTGCTCTCCCAGCGCCTGCGCTTCCTCACGAGCAAAATTCTCAATCAAACGCACTCGCGTTGCCACCAGCTCGTCGTCAACCGTTCGCTCAAAAAGATCATTGGCGCGCGGCCCTTTGCCAAAATTTTCGCGCCAGTTCCCTCCCGTGTCATTTTTGGCTTTGATGCGACGCTTATCTAAATCATCAATGCCGTCGGCAAAAGCCGCAAAGGCCTCTTTGTCGCCAATCATCCGATCAAAAAACGGATGGGTTTGCACATCAATCCCACTGCGCTTGGCGCGCAACCAGTTTTCGGTTGCTGATCGGGCGTCTGGGGCGGCGCGAAAGGCCTTGTCTTGTTTTTCATATCCTTTGACCTCGGCACTAAACGTGTTTTGCAATTTGCGAAATTCCGCCTCTGCTGACTCGCCCTTGTCAGGAGCGATCTCCGCTGACGGAGCGGTTGCTTTGGCTGGCTCTGGTGCCACAGGAACCAGCTCTGGTGTTGCCGGAGCTGGAGGGGCCTCGGGCGCTACTTTTTTGCTAACTCCGTAAATCGCGTCAATTTTGTTCATGAAAGCATTAAAACGCTCCACCATTGCCAGATTTTTAAACACAGGAGCCTTAAGGCTACCTCTAAAAATTCCTTTGGCTATATTTGGATCCTTTGGCCCAGCTTTTATTGCATCAATATAAGCCTGCAAGTGTTCCGCTTTCTTTTTGCGGTTTTTCTTAAAATCACCAGACCAACCATCGGCGGCAACCGCCTCGGCAACAACAGCGTCTACTTGAGCTTGGCGCTCTGCTTCTTGTTGCTGTTCCTCTGCTTTCAGCAACGCTTCAACGGCCGCCTGACCCGCTTCATTTCTGCCATCACCAGTTGCCATAAAAAGAAAAGTTAAACCGCTTTAGCCGCGGCTTCGATGGCTTGCACTTCATCCATCACCGCCTTTAAACTGGCTTGGGTTTGATTGTTCAAGGCGGCAATCTTGGCGTCATAGTCGGCTTTGACCGCTTCAAGCTGACGGCGCAAATCAGCCATCTCCGGCAGGATGGCCGGATCAACATAACGTTCGAGTACAATCGCAAAGCGACCGAGTTGATCCAGACTCATCTCCGGCACCAGCGCCGCCCAAGCCTCTTTTTGCTCGTCGCTCAAACTCGACGCCACCAGAAGCCGAGCCAAATGCTCTCCAAAGGCTTGCGCTTCCCGCTTAAGCTCTTCCTCGGTCATATTTTGTAAATCCATAATGACTCATAGCTTACCACCACGCGCCTGATGCAACAAATCAAGAAGCCTTTGCAAATACCGATCTATTTTATGCTCCGCGACTGTGGCATGAATCGCCTCGGCCTTGCTGAAAAACTCCTCTTTTCTATCATCAAGTTTTTTAATCGCCTCAAGCAATGCCCCCTCGTTGCCAGCCGTAAACAAAAATCCATTCTCCCCTTCCTTAATGAGCTCGGCCACACCACCAATGTCGGATGCCACAACCGGCACACCTGCCTGTAAAGCCTCATAAATCACATTGGGCGAATTTTCGTAACAGAGTGACGGAATCACAAGAGCGTCCGCGTTTTGGAACAGCTGAACAAGGCGGTCTAAATTTGAGTAGCCGACATAGATGAGGCGATGATCATCTCGAGCTGTTTCCTGCACCCAATCGTGAATCGGGCCGTCGCCAGCGATAGAGAGCTCAAACGGGCGGTCGAACGTCTTGAGCGTCTCCATCAGAAATCGAATCCCCTTGTGCTCAACAAGCTGGCCAATAAACAAAAGCCGTAACGGTCCGACGACGCGATGGGTGCGAGCAAGTTGATTCATGCGTGGCGCAGGGTTTGGCAGAACCACCATGCGACTATTTTTAAAAAACCCTCGTTGATGATAGAAATCAGAAAGAAATCGCGAAGGAAAAATTACGACGTCTGGAGAGCCAACGATCAGGCGACACAATCGCGTGTGGAGAATGTGGGCAAATCGCGGAAAGGATCGGATTCGTTCATGGCCTGCGATAATGAGTCCACTCGGAACGGAGAGTTGTACGTCATGAACGTGATGCACGTGAGCAAATCCAGCGTGACGAATCGCGCGCGAAATCGGCAAGCCAATTCCTTTCAGATTATGGGTGATAACAACGTCTGGCTGTTCCTCCTCGAGGATGCGCACGACAGATCTAGCGCTCAACGGACTAAACGCGTCAATGATGTGCCACAGCAATCGAATGATTTTTGGAAAACGATAATCCCTCAACGAATGGTAAAGGTTCAACGGATAAAAACGATAGACGCGCTCTGTGCTGTCATCCTCGAGTTCTGGAAAAAGGCTCGCCAACCCATCATACGATTTCGTGGTGATTACAAACACGTCGTGGCCAAGCGGTAAGAGCTCGGTCACAAGACGCGTTATGATGATCTCCGCCCCGCCTCGCGCGTATGGCGGATAAAGATTTGTTATGATGCCAATTTTCATAACATAGAGACATAAACATTAACAAGGCGGTCCATCAGAACATCCCAGCGATACTCTTTTCTAACTCGCTCACGAGCAGTGAGACCCATTTTTACTCGCAAATCTGGATTATGCAATAGACTGCGCAATGCTTCTGCCAGCGCTTGAGGATCGCCGGCAGGAACAACGAGTCCTGTCTCGCCATGACGAACGAGTGTGCGCACACCTGGCAGATCAGAGACGATCGAGGGGATACCACGCGAACCAGCCTCAAGCGTAACGAGTCCGAACGCTTCGGCTCCAGAAGTTGATGGCAAAACATGAATCAAAGCATTGCCATAAATCTCCGCGAGGACACCTTGCGAAACAGAGCCGAGAAACTCAACACGATCAGCGATCCCAAGTTCTACTGCCAGAGCTTCATACGAATGACGTATATCTCCATCACCAACGATCGTTAAATGAGCTTCCGGGACTTCACGCATTGCTCTCAACAGAACTGGAACACCTTTGAAGGCGTGCGCTGTATCAAGTCCGCCAACGAAAAGAATAGGAGCTGAAGGAATCGTAGAGTCGAGAGTCATGGAGTGCGGATTGGACATCTCAACATCTACACCAAACGGCATCTCCACGACTCTCTCTGGATGCTTACGCAAAAATGGTGCAAGGCCGGAGTTCTGCGCGTAATCAAGTGAGCTCACTAAAACTTTCTCTGCCTTATCAAGAATGAACGGCTGTAACAATTTACGATGCGACTCAAATATTTTTCCTTTCAAACCATCTGCCATCGCGTCCATGTGATAAGTGATGACTATAGGACAATGAGCTCGAATCGGACAGAGGGTGAGCGGTTCCGCGCCGCCAAAAAACGGATAATGCAGATGCACGACATCAAACGCACTACCAACAAAGGCGAGCGAAGGCATCCATCCAGCGTTGCCAAAACGAAAACGCCGTGGAGTAAACACCCCCACGGTGTGACCAAGCGCCCGCAATTGCTCGGTGTATTCTTGAGCGATTGATCCCATTCCACCGCGATAAGGCGGATAAACTGGGGTCACTTGAGCAATACGCATAAAAACTAATCAGAATTGAGTTTTTCTGGTTGTTCAAGTGCTAACTTTCGTACGAGCTCGGTCATCTCACGCTCGATGCGATCAAGAGCAATAGTGAGACGTATAACCATCGTAAAAAGAAGGATAAGAGAGGTGTACGTCACTAAATCTGCTCCACGTCCGACTCCAACAAGACGCGCCACAGTATCTGTGATCTCCGGACGTAATGAGACAAGAACGATCCCGAAAGCGAAGAGGCAACAGATGAGAAACCAAATAAATGCGACTTTGCGTTTACGATATTGCCTGAACATGCGCACGATGAACCAAACGGCAAACCCGATAAGAAAAAATTGGAAGACCATAATTATTTCAAAAACTTTTGCCGAGTGATATCAAGCGCGATATTTATAGAAGCGGATGAGCGCTGGCCCTTACGAATAGATTCCTCAGAATAACGGATCGTGACCGGCACCTCATGGACACGCAACCTCCGCAAGGCGATCAAATCAATCAGTTCAGATGCGTGCGCCATGCGATTCTGTGTGAGATTTATCTTTTCCGTCGCCAACTTTGAGAGAGCTCGAAATCCATTGTGCGTGTCAGTCAGCCATACGCCTGATACAAGAAAAGTAAAGAGTATCCCTGCTTTGAGCGTCCATTTGCGACCTAGAGGAAGCGCCTCGGTTGTGCCGAGAAAACGCGACCCGAGCGCAACATCTGCGCGACCAGAGATGATCGGCTCCACAAGTTTTGAAATCTCATCTCCGCGCATTTGTCCGTCGGCATCAAAATGTACAAGAATCTCGGCACCAAGTTTTTTGAGCGCAAAATCCATCCCAGTCTGCAACGACGCGCCTTGACCACGGTTGATGATGTGATGCAGTACGTAGGCTCCAGTTGAGACGGCGCGCTCGCGTGTTCGATCGCGTGAACAATCGTCAACCACCACAACCTCGTCAACAAAGGCAGACGCATCATTGACGCTATCAACGATGCGATTCTCCTCGTTAAATGCCGGAATAATGGCAACGGTTTTCACAAACTTGTGAGCAAAATTTTATTCGCGCGAATATACTCAATTGTCTTTGTAAGTCCATCCTCAAGTCGCACCAGCGCCAACCATCCCAACAACTCTTTGGCACGCGCAATACTTGGCAAGCCGAGCTCGGTCAGAAACGCGAGGTTCTGCTCAAATATGATGGTTGAGTTCGATCCGGTCATCTCAATAACTTTTTGAGCAACGTCTTTAAGAGCGACGTCCTGATCACTCCCGATGTTAACAACTTGCACATCAGACGGCGAGGCCATGAGCCGAATAATTCCATCAACCACGTCAGTGACATAACACAATGACGTCCGAAAACTCTCTGTACCGTAAATGACGAGCGGTTTATTATCAATCGCGCTCAAGACAAAATCTGGAATTAAATGCCCGTCAAACAACGGCATGCGCGGACCGTATGTGCGAAAAATGCGCGCAATTTTTATTTCGATTCCATGTACTTGATTGTAGGTCGCGCACATCGTTTCCGCAAAACGCTTTCCCTCGTCGTAACAGGCGCGTGGCGACAAGTGGTCAAATGCGCCTTCGTCCTCTTCGTGAAAAATGAGCCGACCATCTGTGCGCCCACCGTACACGACCGAACTTGAGCTGAACAAAATCCGCGCGCGATATTTAACGGCCATATCAAGTACATGGCGCGTGCCAATGGAATTCGTGAGCAGAGTCTGCATCTTGTACTGATCAAATTTCTTCACTGTGGTCGGACAGGCAAGATGATATATCTCCTGCACGCCTTGAAACTTGAGCTTGAATGCGCCGAGTTCTGGAAACTCTGAAAGATCAAACTGCTCATTCACGTCAAGTCGCAAAAATTGAAAGTTTGGATTCTGCAATAAGCCATTGACGTTTTGTTCATGCGACGTCGCAAAATTATCCACGCAAATAACGCGATTGCCGTCGTGCAAAAGACGCTCACATAAATGAGAGCCGATAAATCCCGCCCCTCCAGTCACAACTATATTTTTTATTTTGTCTGATCCTGTTGGCATAGTGTCATTATTGTACGCTAAAACTGAAACGTTCGCACCTCATTTGAGCCTCCAGCGCCTTCTTGAGCGAGAATCTCATCATCTCCATCGCCATCAACGTCGCGCGTTGAAACGACAACACCATAGGAACGAAAGGCATCAAAGGCAAAAAATTGGCCGATGAGCGTACCATCTTGTTCAAACACGCGCACATGCGGTCCGCCACCAAGACCGGCACCTGTAACCACTTCAAACTCACCATCGCCATCAACATCTGCGGTCACGACATTCACACCGCCTAGAAAATTCGGCGCGTACGCCTCCCAATAAACAACCATCGCGCCGATTGAGTTGAGTCCATAGACGGCAGGAGCACTCCCAGCCTCCGAACCGATAAACGAGAGCCCATCTGTCGCGCCTGTTTCATCCTCTTCCCCAGCATACTGCCCCGCAACTTCAAGCGCGCGAGCAACATTGAGTGATCCGGCGCCAAGTTTTCCTGCGTACGCCGTGCCTCGTGTTGAAACAGGATCAACCGAAAACTGAATCGAGAGCATCAAATCAGAAACAGAGAGTGACGGATGCGCAGAAAGCAAAAGCGCCGCCGCTCCGCTCACTTGCGGAGCGGCTACTGAAGTGCCTTCATAGTAACCTCCGTAATCTTCATCAAGTCCGGTTTGTAGGCCAAAAATGTTCGTGCCCGGCGCGCTCATGTCAGTGCAATTTCTTCCATAATTTGAGAAGTCCGCCTTGTCCCCATACTCATCAATCGCGGCGACGCCAAGCACCCAGTCCTCACCGTCCTCAAAACACGCCGGATAAATCGGCGTCTTGTCCATGTCAAGACCTCCATCATCGAGATTGCCGGTGGCCGCAACAATGAGCACGCCACTGCGGTACGCCATACGCACTGCAGACTCAAACGACTTGTCGTAGGAAATGCCAGTAAAACTCATATTGATAATATCCGCGCCATTTTCAACAGCGTAATAAATCGCCGACGACGCCGTGCTTGTGTCGCCAGACCCGTTTCCGTCGAGCATGCGCACCGGCATAATTTTGACGCGCCACGCAACGCCCGCAATACCTTCATTGTTATTCCCAACCGCTCCGATGACGCCAGCAATAAGCGTGCCGTGCAACTGCGCGCTTTCATTTACGCCACCTTCATCATCCGCCTGCACCGTTGCGTCCATTCCAATAAAATCCCAGCCGTTCACGTCATCAACATATCCGTTTTGATCGTTATCCATCTTGTCGCCAGCGATTTCATCCTCGTTTTCCCAAATCTGATTTTTCAAATCAGGATGATCAATATCAACCCCTGAATCCAACACAGCAACAACGATACCACGATCCCCTGTCTGGGTATCCCACGCATCATAAGCGCTGATTGAGTTGAGATACCACTGTTCATCGAGATAAGGGTCATTAGGGGTTTTTGCAAACGCAAGAATAGGTGTAAAAAATAACAGACTGATAATAAAAAATTTCTTTACCATATAGCACTCGTTGCACCGGAGCGCCCGCCCGAAGCAAACGCGAAGAAACTTCCGAGGAGGAGCCCGCTACCACTCCACATTTGCACTTGTGGCCCACCGTTTATGGCCGGCGTCACATATATCTCGGACTGGCCACTTTCATCAATGTCACCAACGCTTACGAGAACTCCTCCATTAAATCCTGCGCCAAACGGCGAGAAACTTCGCAAGAGTGTACCTGTGTTGGCGTACACATAAACTACTGGAGATGTTCCAGTCGCCGTTCCAGAAATAATTTCATTCGTCCCATCGCCATCAATATCTCCGACATCTACTGACGTTCCAAGTATGCGCAATTCACGCACATACGATCCGGTTCCATCGTACACGAGGACACGTCCGTCATCAGCCGTTGGACTCCAAAACAACAACTCATCTGCTTCATCATTATCCATATTCCCACTCGTGACCATTATGCTCTGCGCCGTGCGTTGCAAAGGATAAAATGCGCCAAGCAGTATACCTTGCGCGTCGAACAAACGCACCTGACCGTTTCCACCTTTGTCCTGCGTCACAATAATTTCCTCAATGCCGTCAGCATCAAGATCAGCCGTTGCAACTGAAATCCCGATGCGTCCGGATTTGTTAAACGCAAAAAACTGCGAATACACACGGCCCTCAATATCAAAAATACGTATTTGAGGTCCACCGCCAGGACCGGCCGCTGTCACGATCTCCTCAACGCCGTCGCCAGTAACGTCCCCCATCGCGAGCCGAACGCCACCGCGAAACTCGTCATCATACGCATTGAACGAGGAGAGTAAATCGCCTCGGCTATTGAAACGGCGCACAAGCGGAGAATCTCCAACTCCTTGTGCGACTACAAATGAATTGCTTGAATAACGAGAGATCTGCCGAGACGCGCCAGTACCAGCGCTAGCATAAGCAGAGCCAACCTCAAGCGCTCGAGCGATATTTAGGCGGCCTGACCCAAGTTCCAATTTAATCTCCGCGTCTGGTTCTTTAAGTGGATCTACGGAGAGTTGCAAGGCGAGTCGCACTTGTTCTGGTGTGAGAGCCGGATACGCCGCGCGCAAAAGAGCCACGGCTCCGCTTACCATCGGAGCGGCAAGCGACGTTCCCTGCCACGGGCCTCCGTATAAACTCACAAATGAAGGGAGTGAATCGCTGTGGAACACAGTGCCAAATACGTCTACTCCCGGCGCAGAGATGTCAGTGCACGGCGCGCCGTAATTTGAGAAATAAGCTCGGCCATCATCTTTGTCAGTCGCGGCAACCGCAATCACGCGATTCATGCCGTAATGAATATCAAAACAGGCTGGATAGCTAGGCGCGTTCGCAGACAAGAGAGCCCCATTCTCGCCAGTGTTTCCTACCGCGCTCACCACGACAACTCCCTCATCAATCGCCCACGCGACCATGTCAGCCAATTTCTTATCATACGTCTCTGTTACAAAACTCAAATTGATAACGTCCGCACCATTCTCCACCGCATACTCAATCGCTTGCGACACAGAGTGTGAATTGCCATTCCCAGATTCATCAAGGACGCGCAGTGGCATTAATTTCACTTGCCAATTCAGACCGGCCACGCCAAGACCATTATTTCCAACGGCGCCGATGACACCGGCAACGACAGTGCCGTGCGAGATCGCATCCTCATCTGGATCGTCGCTAATGGTTGGCGACGGGTCAATGTCCCCATCAACAAAATCCCAGCCAAATAAATCATCTTCATATCCATTGTTATCATTATCTTCGCCGTCAGCAACTTCATCCTCGTTGATCCAGAGATTGACTTTGAGATCTGGATGCTCAAGATCAATTCCAGTATCCAGCACGGCGACGATTACATCGTTGCTACCGACAGTCGTATCCCATGCATCATAAGCGTCAATGGTATTGAGATACCACTGTTCAGCAATCAAATAATCGCTCGGCGTTTTTGCAAAGGCGGTCGAGGTAGATAGTAGATGGTAAATGGTAAATGTAAGAATCGAAATGGTGCGTAGGCGTCGCTTCATAACAGCTGTTGGAACTCATCAAGAGAAAGATCGGCATCGCGCAAAATACGTCGCAGAAGACCGACAGAAAGTTCTGCATGATCTGGAATCATAAGTGGAATCCGCTTCGAATCAGTGTGGACAAGACGAATATGGCTACCGCGCTGTCGGATAGCGCGGTAGCCAATTTTTGAAAACGCTTTCACGGCGTCGCGCCCTGAAATCCGTGGCAGACGAAGTGTCATACTAAACCGTAATCATGTGCAAGCTCATCTCTCGAGGTTGATACTCTTTTGCAAAATCACGATTTTTCTCATCTTCAAGGCACAAGGCAATCACCTCATGAATATTTTTCATTGCCTCATCCAGTGTTTTTCCTTGCGTATAGCACCCACGCAAAACAGGACATTCCACAACATAGTACCCATCCTCATCTTTCTCAACAATTAAAGGAAATTGACGCTTTATCATATACGAAAAGCCTAGCAGAAAAAAAGGTTTGATGCAAAAAGATACAAAAACCCCGCCCGAAGGCGGGGTTTTTGCTGGGCTTTCACCCAACTGATCCTAGACGATTCTTATCGTGCCCAAGCCTCTGAAGAGAGGTCAAGAGACAAGATGAGATAACCGTTGGCCCAGTCACCGGACGAACTTGCGTTCGCGTCGCTGACGTGGGTTGCCAGGTTGTTGTCAGACCAGATGAACTGTGCGCTTCCACCGGCATTGGTCACACCCGAACCATCGCTGGAGGCAGCGGCGGCACTTGTGAACAACTCGTAGATGGTGGACTGCCCTGCGGCAATGTCCGTTTCATCGTTCAAGAAGACACTTGTACCGTTGTGTGCCGAGTCACCTGCGAGGTAAAGGGAGACGCTATCCGTGTTTGCCACATCCGTTGCACCTGCCACACGGAAACCTTGTGGTGTTGCGCGGACAAGGTAGGTCACGGAACTGCCGGCCGAGATTACCTCTTCTGTGGCCCATGAAACGATGAGGAATCCATCGGCTTCAAGGAGACCGGAAGTGCTCTCAACACTATTTCCATCTTCGTCCTGCATACGGACGCTCGTTGTGATGTCCGAGCCGTCCTTGTAGAACTTGAGGGATTCAAGTTCGAGCGTATCGGTCGCTGTAGCACCATCTGTCCAGCTGATCGGGAATTTGATCTGCTTCAACGAAACGGCACCGTTGCTGGCCGCGCTCACGGTGAACTTGTAGATGTCGACTGTCGCGCCGTTGCTGACGAGGTCGTTAGTCAGATCAACTTGGGTAACTGTTGGAACTGACTTGTAGACGTACACCTCGTTACCAACACAATCAGCGCTCGTACACGTGGTGGTCACAGATGTCTGTGCCCCCGCGCTCGTTTCGCGAATGTAGCTGGCAAGTGTTGCAACTGCGTTTACCTGTGATGTTCCTAGACCTGTTCCGATGTCATTCAGCACATACTTCGCGGTGATCTGCTTATAGCTGTTGCTAGATACCGAGAATACCTTACCGCTTACAATGGCGGCTGTGGTCGTACTTGAGCCGATTGGCGCCGAACCAAGCAGGGTGCTTCCGTCATAGAGACGGACAGAGCTGATCGCCGAGGCAACAGTTGTGCTCGCAATACTCACAACTACATCACGCACGTTGAACACGTCGTTCTGCGAGGTGAATCGGAAGATCGCGGCGCTGACTTCGGCATTAGCACCAACTGCCTTGTTGACAGATGTTCCACCGTCAAGTGAAGCGGTAAGTGTACCTGCGCCGAATGTGATCGTTTGACCGACAACGGCGGTGGCATTGGCAGCGGCGGCAGAGTTTGCGCCCGTACCAGTGATCGCCAAATCAGTCGTCAATGTGTCTGCTGTCGCATCGCCATTTGTAGCACTGGAGGCGGCGTCGGCATAGGCATTGATATAGATCGTGCTACCGGCGGCAAGCGAGTAGCTAACACTCCAAGCATTTGCCGTATCAGTCACAGATCCCTTTACAGAGGAAGTTGTCTCTGTACCTGTCGCGCCATACACGAGATAAAGGTTTGTGAGGTCGCTTGAGGCGTCGGCAGCATCGGTAGCGGCCGCGCCGTCAAAGTCCAATGTGAACGTATTAATGTTCACGGCTTCCGTGGTGGTCGAGGTGACCGAGTAGGAAGCCACCTTCTGTGCGGACTTTGGAGCAACGACCGTCTGGCTGGCAAACGAGGTGTTGCTAGCAAGGGCCAGAGCTCCTGTAGCAATCGTCAAAGAGTTGGCAGCGACAGCGGCGGCAGGATAGCTGTCATAGCTGTTACTAACTTTACGCAAGACGTTACTTGAACCGATGGCAACGTTAATTGTCACCGTGTCGCCAGCATCCACATCGTTGGTGCCATCGTTGTCGTATAGATCAGCCTTCACAGTGAGCTCAACCGGATCGCCCGGAGAGACCGTGAGGGAAGAACCCAACGAAAACTCGGTGTAAGCAAGTGTGGCATCGCTGTCTTCTGCAATGGCGGCTGTACTGCCTACCTGCACGCCGTCGGCATACAGAGAGCCACTGCGCATTGTGTAGGCTGTGAAGGTCGTTCCACTGCCATCGGCGTCAGTGCCAGTCGCGCTGATACGCAAGTTCTCAACCTTCATGTCCTCACCAAAGGCCTTTAGATCAAAGGTCGCCAAGTGTTGAGCCGAAGAGTTGTTTGTAACGTTGCCTGATGGTGAGCTTGA
>JBBTQF010000024.1:0-7934 GCA_038065815.1 Patescibacteria group bacterium | reverse complement strand
GAAGAAGGTGGACGACACACTCCATTCTTCAAAGGCTACAAGCCACAGTTTTACATGCGTACGACCGATGTGACTGGTGAGATCACGTTGCCAGAAGGAACCGAGATGGTCATGCCTGGCGATACCATTAACCTAGTGGTGACACTCATACAACCTGTTGGTTTGGAAGAGTCCCAGCGTTTTGCTATCCGTGAAGGTGGGCATACTGTGGGCGCTGGTGTGGTAACGAAGATCGTCAAATAACCGATAAACCAGTAGAGGCGGATTTATATCCGCCTCTACAGGATAAAAATCTCGTCGTACATTTTATGGCAGGAACCGCAACACAGACACCAGAAGCGCCAGTTCAACGCATTCGTATCAAGATTCGTGCGTTCGATCATCGTATGATAGATCAGGCAACCGAAACAATCATCAAAACGGCCGAACGTTCTGGTGCAAGGGTGCTTGGTCCAATTCCGCTTCCGACCGAGAAGCGCAAGTATACCGTGAACGCGTCAACGTTCGTCCACAAGACGGCGCGCGAGCAGTATGAGATGCGTATTCACAAGCGACTCATAGACTTGGTAGAGCCTACGGAGCGCACTGTTGATTCGCTCATGAGCTTAAACCTGCCGTCGGGTGTTGACGTCGAAATCAAATTGTAAATATCGTAAACCTTATCCAGAGAACAAAGAAGAAAGATCCCCCTTCGCTAAAGCTACGGAGGAAAACCTTCTTGCGCTTCCGAGGATGAGATAGGAGACCGTTCAATGAAAATTTTACCGCGCCTTTCAACGGAAGCGCCTACCCGCAGGCAGGTTCGAAAAAGGCTGGAAGTTTTGTGCTCACCACCGTGGGCTCATAGCTTCTCGCTTTTTTGTATGAAAGCCCTACTTGGGAAAAAGATGCACATGACGCAATTCTTCAACGCTGACGGGACAGTAATTCCCGTTACCTTGGTTGAGGCTGGCCCATGCGTGGTCACTGATGTAAAAACGCAGGAGAGCGACGGATACGTCTCTATCCAGCTTGGGTTTGGTACTGATAAGCATGTCAAAAAGGCGCAGTCGGGCGCATGGAAGGAACTTGGTGCGTTTGAGCTCGTGCGTGAATTTCGGACAGAGCAGGAAGATGTGGCAAAGCGCGGTGACGTTTTTGATGTCACTGTTTTTGTTATCGGCGATCATGTGGATGTGACAGGAACATCGAAAGGTCTTGGTTTCCAGGGTGTCGTGAAGCGCCACGGCTTTCACGGTGGTCCAGCCTCGCACGGTCACAAGGACAACTTGCGCATGCCTGGATCAATCGGTGCCGGTGGGGTACAGCGCGTCTTTAAAGGGATGCGCATGGGTGGTCGTATGGGTTCTGATCGCGTGACCGTCAAGAATTTGGAAATTGTGCAGATTGATGCGACGAAGCATGTGCTAGCGATTAAGGGTGCGCTTCCTGGTGCTACAGGCTCGCTCGTGATGATTGAAGGGCGTGAAGGCAAATCTATTTGGGATAACTAGATATGGCAAAGGTAAAACTCTACAACTTGCAAGGAATTGTCGCCGGTGAGCTTACGCTTTCTGATGAGCTGTTCGGCGTGGCTCTGAAGCCGGCTGTGGTGCATGAGGCTTACATCGCACAGCTTGCCAATGCTCGTCAGTCGCTCGCACACACTAAGACGCGCGGTGATGTGAGCGGAGGTGGAAAGAAGCCGTGGAAGCAGAAGGGAACAGGACGCGCACGTCACGGTTCTACACGCTCACCAATTTGGGTTGGTGGAGGTGTGACCTTTGGCCCGCGCAGTGATCGCGATTTTACTATCAAAGTGAATCGCAAAGTTCGTCGAAGCGCTCTGCGTATGATCCTCTCTGATCGTCTCAAGAATGATTGTTTTATTGCTCTTGAGGAGTTTACCCTCCCAGAGGGAAAGACGCAGGTGCTCGTAAAGGCTTTGCAATCGTTGCCGGGTAGCGAACGCCCAACGCTTATTGTTGTAGATCCGAAGAATAACAAGGTCCGCCGTGCCGCTCGCAACCTCCATTGGGTGACAACGATTGCTCCGACGAGCCTTAACGTGCGCGATCTGTTACGTCATGAGTTTGTGATGGTGGCAAAAGCCGATATTGAAACAATGACAAAGACATACGGTATCTGATATGAACATCTTGAATCGTTTCAAATCGAAGAAAGAGCAGGAAGTTGAACAAAAGGGTTCGACGGTTGCGGATGTGTCGGTACAAGAGAAAAAGGAAGAAACGAAAAAAGTTGTACCAAAGAAGGAATCGAAGAAGATCAAGCTAGTGCGTGAGGCAACCACGAGCGTCATTCTACAGCCACTTGTCACGGAGAAGGCCGCGCGACTCTCTACACTCAACACTTATGTGTTTCGCATTAATCGTCGCGCGACGCGCGTGCAGGTCATGGAAGCATTTACTGATTTGTACGGAGTGCAACCGATACGCGTCAACATCATCAATCATCGCGCCGAGCCTGTGCGTTTTGGTCGGCTTACCGGCAAGCAGACAGCGTGGAAGAAAGCGATGGTGACACTCCCGAAAGGAAAAAAAGTTCAAATTTACGAAGGTATTTAATTTTGTATGCCAGTCAAGCTCTACAAAAAAAATACTGCAGGTCGTCGCATCTCGAGTGTGGATACATTTGAGGATATTACTTGTGTGAAGCCAGTGAAGGCGCTTGTGCGTATTAAGAAAAAATGGTCTGGTCGTTGCAACAGTGGAAAGATCACGGTGCGTCATCAAGGAGCCGGTGCGCGACGTTTTGTACGTCTTATTGATTGGAAGCAGGAGAAACGAGATATTCCGGCTATCGTGAAGACGATTGAGTATGATCCAAATCGTGGTGCGCGCATCGCGCTTGTGACGTATAAGGATGGTGAGAAGCGCTACGTGCTTGCGCCACATGGCATGAAGGTTGGTGATGTGGTTCTGACAAGCGCCAAAAAGGAAGGAGCGCCGATTAAAGTCGGGAATCGTATGCCACTTGAGTTTATTCCGATCAGTATGGGGATATTCAACATTGAGCTTGATCCTGGCAAGGGTGGGCAAATGGTGCGTGGAGCTGGTAATATAGCGACTCTTGTTGCGGTAGAGGGAGAGTTTGCCATGATTCGTCTTCCTTCTGGAGAAATTCGTCGGGTGCTCAAGGCGTGCATGGCCACGATTGGTCAGGTTTCAAACCCCGATTGGGGACTCATTCGTTGGGGCAAAGCTGGACGTATGCGTCATCGTGGTATACGTCCGAGTGTTCGTGGAAAGGCGATGAATCCTGTTGATCACCCGCACGGGGGTGGTGAGGCCAAGAACTCGATTGGTTTGAAGCATCCGAAGACCCCGACCGGTAAGCCAGCTCTTGGTGTGAAGACGCGCCGTCGGAAGGCGTCTGATGCTATGATCATCTCGCGTCGCGCCAAGAAGAAACGCTAAAGATTTCATTAACCTATGTCACGCAGTCTCAAAAAAGGTCCCTACATTGATGCAAAGCTCGCTGAAAAAGTCAGCAAGCTTAAGGTTGGCGATTCCAAAGTGATCAAGACATGGGCGCGCGCCAGCACTATCACCCCACAAATGGTTGGCTTTACGATCGGTGTGCATAATGGCAAGGTATTTGTGAATGTGCGTATTGTTGAGAACATGGTTGGCCACAAGCTCGGCGAGTTTTCTCCAACACGCAAATTTGTGAGGCACGGTGGCGCGGACAGGGGACCAGCTACGGCTTCTACCGGCGCAACACCGGCAAGCGCACCATCGGCATCGCCTACCGTCAAGAACAAGAAATAAGATATGGAAGTCATCGCAAAAACACGCTATCTACGAATGTCTCCGCAAAAAGTGCGGCTCGTGCTTGATGCTGTGCGCGGAAAGACGGTGGTTGAAGCGCGCGTTCAGTTGCGATTTTTACAGAAGGCCGCGTCCGAGCCAGTGCTCAAACTCATAAACTCGGCTGTTGCAAACGCGACCAACAATTTTGGTATTTCAGAAGACGGATTATGGGTGAAGAAGATTACCGCAGACGGTGGTCCAATTCTGTATCGCTATCGTCCGGCCGCGATGGGACGATCCACGCCGATTCGCAAGCGCACCACGCACATCACGGTCGTTCTGGAATGTGATACCAAAGAGGTGAAGGCCAAAAAAAACAAGAAATAGATGTATGGCTCATAAAGTAAATGCACGCGCATTCCGACTTGCGACAGTCCACGGCAGTGATGCCAAATGGTTTGGACGCAAAGACACCCTCAAGAAATTCCTTGAGGAAGATGTGAAATTGCGCGGGTTCCTTTTGAAAAAATTGAAGGAAGCTCAAGTTGATCACATTGATTTCGAACGCACCAATCAAAATGTGACGATTATTGTGCATTCAGCAAAACCAGGTGTGATTATTGGGCGCGCTGGCGTTGGTATTGAGGATCTCAAAAAACAACTCCTTGGCGAGTTCTATCGCGGTCGTCGCGTTACAATGAATATAAACGTGCAGGAAGTGAGCAGGCCTTCGTTGTCTGCGACGATTGTAGGACAGCAGATTGCCACCGACCTTGAAAAGCGTATGCCATTCCGTCGCGTTATGAAGATGGCGATTGAACGCGTGATGAAGGCTGGAGCGCAGGGTGTGCGGGTGAAGGTTGGTGGTCGCTTGAACGGCGCAGAAATCGCTCGTGATGAGACATTGAGTTCCGGAAAAATTCCACTACAGACTCTGCGTGCCGATATTGACTTTTCACGCACAACCGCCTATACAATCTTCGGCACGATTGGCGTGAAAGTGTGGATTTATCGCGGGGAGATTTTTGAAGAAAAGAAGAAAGAGCAGACAGACTAATATGTTGATGCCGAAAAAGGTCAAACACCGCAAACCACACAAGGGACGCGCAAGTGGCCAACGCCTCGCTTCCCAGAAGGTTGTCGTTGCCTTTGGAGAGTTTGGATTGAAAGCCATGACAGAGTCATGGGTGAGCTCTCGACAGATTGAGGCCGCGCGTCGCGCCATGACGCGCTCAATCAAACGCGGTGGCAAAATCTGGATTCGCATTTTTCCTGATCATGCTGTGACGGCCAAAGGATCAGAGATGCCGATGGGTAAAGGAAAAGGTGCCGTTGATCACTACGTGGCAATTGTTCGAGCAGGCACGATCATGTTTGAGATGTCAGGCATTGACGCGCCAGCCGCCAAGGAAGCTCTGCGTTTGGCTTCTCACAAGCTCCCGATGAAAACGCGATTTGTGGAACGTGTCTAAATATATGCACTACGAAGAACTCACAAAACTCACTATACAGGATGTGCAAAAACGGCTGAATGAAGCGCGAGCGCGTTTACAGGAGCTTCGTTTTAAGCTCGGCGCCAATCAAGTGAAGAATGTACGCGAGGTGCGCATATTGCGTAAAACTATTGCCCGCGCACAGACCATCTTACATGTGAAAGGCGTAGCAAAATAATATGACAGAGCAAAAGAATGGACATCGCCGTCTGACCGGAGTCGTCGTCAGCAATAAAATGCAAAAGACGATTGTGGTTCGAGTTGATCGCACTGTGACGCATCCGAAATATGGGAAGCGCTACCGTGTGAGTAGCCGTTTTAAGTCACACGACCAGAATGGCACTGCCAAGATGGGGCAGAAGGTGACGATTGAGGAGTGTCGTCCACTCTCGAAGGAGAAGCGCTGGCGATTGGTTGAGGACAAAACTTCTTAAATATGTTGCAACATCGTTCTATGATTGCCGTAGCAGATAATAGCGGGGCCAAAAAGCTCCAAGTTATTCGCGTACATGGCGGATACAAAAAACGTTACGCACATATTGGCGATATTGTAACGGCTGTCATTAAGGAGGCACAGCCAAACAGCGGTGTGAAGAAGAGTGACATTGTGAAAGTCATTATTGTGCGCACGCGTAAGGAAACGCGTCGTACTGATGGTTCCTACATCCGTTTCGATGAGAACGCTGGCGTGATTGTGGATCTTAAATCGAAGGATCCGAAAGGCACTCGCATTTTTGGACCCATTCCACGTGAACTGCGCGATTTGGGGTTCACTAAAATTATTTCCCTCGCTCCAGAGGTGCTCTAATATGAAGATCAAGACAGGTGACAAGGTGCGCGTGATCGCCGGAAAAGACGCCGGCAAGGAAGGAAAGGTCATTCAGACTTTTCCGATCCTTCAGCGTGTCATCGTGGATGGTGTGAATATGACTGTGAAGCACATCCGCGCTCGCGGTAAACAGAAAGGACAGCGCGTGGAGTACAACGCACCGGTTCATCTATCCAATGTTCAACTCATCGGCTCTGCTGGAAAGGTGGGACGTGTTGGAAAAAAGTTTTTAGAGAAAGATGGCAAGCGTGTAAAAGTACGTGTTTTACGCCACGGAAAGACTAGCGAAGATCTCGCATAATATGAAATGGACGGCTGAATGTTACCGTACAACGATTGTGCCAAAGCTTAAAGAGCAGTTTGGCTTTAAAAATGTGCACCAAGTCCCTCGCATCGAAAAGGTAACGGTGAACGTTGGTTTGAGTAAGGCGCTTAAAGACGCGCGGTACATGGATATTATTGAGTCTACGCTGGCGCGTATTACTGGGCAAAAACCTATAAAGACTTTATCACGAAAATCTATTGCGAATTTCAAGATTCGTGAGGATTTACCTGTTGGGATGAAGGTGACATTGCGTGGAAAACATATGTGGGATTTCCTCGATAAGTTACTGAACGTCTCATTTGCACGCGTGCGTGACTTTCGTGGTGTTTCCGAGTCTTGCGTTGACACGCTCGGAAATTTCTCCTATGGTTTCGTGGAACAGACACCTTTTCCGGAGATTACACCAGACGAAGCGGATCTTTTGCACGGACTCCAAGTGAATGTGACAACGACTTCAATGACGTACCAACACGGACTTGCTCTCTTTAAACTACTCGGCGTTCCTTTTTCGGCCAGAGGTGTTCGTCCAGCCAAGTCGGTCGGGCGTGGATCCGCCTTTACCGTAAAGAAACACACCAAATAATGTATGGCCACAGAAGGACAAAAAGCAAAATCTGCTCGCAAACCAAAGTACTCGACTCGTCTTGTTCGACGTTGTTGGCGCTGTGGTCGTAAGCGCGGATTTATGCGCGACTTCAACCTCTGTCGTATTTGTTTCCGAGAATTGGCGCATCTTGGGGCGATTCCAGGCCTTACGAAATCAAGTTGGTAGTTCGACAAGCTCACTATGATTACAGATCCAATTTCAGACATGCTGACACGTATCCGTAACGCAGCTCTCGTCAAGAAGGCCGAGGTGATTTTGCCGTCTTCAAAAATTAAGTTTTCTATCGCAAAAATTCTAGAGAAAGAAGGCTACTTGGCAAATGTACGACAGACAGATAAAGGACCGCAACGGACGATGACTTTGCAGTTGAAGTACGAGAATGGACAGTCCGTTGTCCATAAGATTCGTCGCGTTAGCACGCCAGGCCGTCGGGTGTATTCAGCAGCGTCAGAATTACCACGTGTTCTTTCTGGTTTTGGTATCGCGGTAATTTCTACGCCGAATGGGCTTATGACGAACCGTGAAGCACGCAAGCGCAAGTTGGGTGGAGAAGTTATTTGCGAAGTTTACTAATATGTCACGCATTGGAAAAAAACCGATTGTCATTCCTTCTGGGGTAGACATCACAATAACTGGCTCTACTGTGACAGTGAAGGGCGCCAAAGGCACGATCACCTACGAAGTGAATTCTCGCGCTAGCGTTGTGATTAGCGATGGGGAAAATGGCAAGGAACTCAAAATAAACGTCGCTAATACGTCGGACTCATTCGGGCGCTCCATCTGGGGCACGACGCGTGCTAATCTCGCCAACCTCATCAAAGGGGTAACCGAAGGATTCTCAAAGTCTCTTGAAGTGATTGGTGTAGGTTATAAAGTGAACGTTCAAGGACAGAAGATTGTTCTGGAGGTTGGTTTTTCACATGATGTT
>JBBTQF010000023.1:0-6392 GCA_038065815.1 Patescibacteria group bacterium | reverse complement strand
ACGTGAAACCGATCGGATCGGGACCGTTTCGTTTTGCGAGATTCACTTAAGACAAAGTCGGTTCGATTCGTTCGTATAAGCTATAGAGAAATCCCGACTTCTACACCACTCCGCCATCTATTGAACGCCTCACGTTCAAATTCTATCCAGATGCCTTAAGCGCGATTGACGCGCTCAATAACAAAAATATTGATGGTCTAGGATATATTCCGAACGATAACATTGCGTCCGTGACGCGCACGCGCGACATTGAAATCGTGCAACCGCTTCTGCATCAATACACCGCCCTCTTCTTCAACGAAGTTAAGGAGCCTATTCTAAAAGAACTCAAGGTTCGACAAGCGCTCGCCAATGCGGTACCAAAAGAGCAAATCGTGAATGAGGTGCTCGGTGGATCTGGCGCGATCGTGCATGGACCGATTCTTCCGGGCATGGTCGGCTTTGACGAGACGATACGACAGACAAACTTTGATCTTACAAGCGCTGGCAGTCTGCTTGACGAAGCATTATGGACGCTCACCGAAGGCACGATGATACGAGCAAAAAAAGTTTCTGACGGCTCAACACAAAACCTTGCACTGACACTCACAACGATTAACTTTGCAGAGTTTTTGGCGACAGCCGAGCTCATCAAAACGCAGTGGCAGACACTTGGTGTTGATGTGACCATTGAGGTCGTTGATGGCGACACTATGCAACAAGTTATTCTGAAGGAGCGTGATTACGAAATACTGCTTTCAGGAGTCTTGCTCGGAATTGATCCAGACCCGTATCCGTTCTGGCACTCGTCACAAGTTGACTATCCTGGCCTCAATATTGCACTCTACGCAGACAAGGGGGTGGACACGCTTCTTGAAAAGGGACGCACGGCCGCGAACGAAGCTGATCGTCAAAATGCCTATATCAACATGCAAGTAAAACTCGTGGAGGATGCGGCGGCTGTATTCCTGTATCAACGAGCCTACACATTTGCAAGATCGAGAGACGTTAAGGGTAGCAAAACCACCGAGATCGTCGTCCCAGCTGATAGATTTGCAGACGTGACCAGCTGGTACATAAAAACGAAGCGAGTCATAGAATAAACACGAATGTTATCGTGCTTAAATCGTGGGCGGATGGCGGAATTGGTATACGCGTAGGTCTCAGAAGCCTATGCTCGCAAGAGCTTGAGAGTTCGAGTCTCTCTTCGCCCACCAACTATGTACAAAAAATGTCAGTCTTCAATATTTTAAATTCTTCCTCTTATGGTTGAAAACAAACGCCCTGTTGGTGGACGACGTCCACAACGCCCTTCAACTGGCTCGGGACATGGTGACAGACGCCACTTCCGCCCACCGAATGGCCCGCGACCAGTCGGCAAACTCACAGGTAGTGAGACCGCACAAAGCGCACCGATATCTAAAACCCCAACGGACGACAAAGTCCGCGTGATTGTGCTTGGCGGATGCGAAGAAGTCGGTCGCAACTGTACACTCATCGAATACAAAAACGACATCATCCTCATTGACATGGGGTTGCAATTTCCGGAAGAAAACATGCCGGGAATTGATTACATTATTCCTAACATGAGCTACGTGCGTGGCAAGGAAAAAAATATCCGTGGCGTCGTCATCACGCACGGCCACTACGACCACATCGGCGCAATCCCGCACGTTATCCCAAACATCGGCAATCCGACGATATACTCACTCCCGATCGCGGCTGGAATTATCAAAAAACGCCAGACTGACTTCCAAACCACACCGCTTAATGTGCAGACGATAAAAATTGATGATGTTCTACAGCTTGGCGTTTTCAAAGTTTCGTTTTTCCACATTAATCACAACATTCCAGACTCGGCTGGGATTGTGATTGAGACGCCAGCCGGCGTTATTTGCCACACAGGAGACTGGAAATTTGATTTCCACCCTATCGGTTCCCCACCAGCTGACTTTCAAAAAATTGCCGCGATCGGTGGCAAGGGCGTGATGTGTCTGATGGGAGATTCTACCTGCGCGAGTATTCCAGGACATCAAAAATCAGAAAAAACGATTGGCGAGGAAATGGAGCGTATTCTTGAAAAAGCCACAGGTCGCGTGATTATTGGAACGTTCGCCTCGCTTTTGTCTCGCGTGAAACAAATGATGGAATTTGGGGAACTACATGGTCGCAAAATTTTCCTTGATGGCTACTCAATGAAAACGAACGTGGAGATTGCCAAAGAACTCGGCTACATCAAGGTACAGACGAAAAATATTCTGCCTATTGATCAAGTCAACAAATATCCTGACAATCAGGTGTTAGTTTTGTGCACAGGAGCGCAGGGAGAAAAATATGCTGCGCTCAATCGTATCGCCAGCGATGAGCATCGTTTTATCAAACTCCACAAGGACGACACGGTGGTGTTTTCAAGCTCTGTCGTGCCCGGCAACGAAGCTTCCGTACAACGACTCATGGACACGCTCTATCGCAAACGCGCTCGCGTCATCAACTACAAAATGATGGATGTGCACGCTGGAGGCCACGCCATGCAAGAGGACATCAAACTAATGCTGATGCTTTTCAAACCAAAGTACTATGTGCCAATCGAAGGCAACCATTTCATGTTACGTGAAAACTCAAACGTCGCATGCTCGCTCGGTTGGAAGGAGGAAGATGTCTTTGTTGTTGATAATGGTCAGATGATGGAATTTTGGAAAGAGAAGGATGGAAAGAGTATCGGACGCCTCACAGACCAACGCACGCCGACTGATTACATTTTCGTTGACGGTCTTGGCGTCGGCGACGTGTCCGAAGTCGTCCTACGCGACCGCCAGATGCTTGCCGAAGACGGTATGGTGATTTTAATCACGCAAATTGATCGAAAAAGCGGAAAACTCATCGGCGCGCCCGGTATCATCAGTCGTGGATTCGTGTACATGAAGGAGCATCAGGAACTCATCGAGGCTACACGCAAACACATCCGCGACCTGCTCGTTGATAAGGACCCAAAGCCATCTGCCGACCCGGACCACATCAAAAATCTACTGCGCAATGAAATCGGTACATTCCTATTCCAACGCACAGAACGCCGACCGATGATTTTACCAATCGTGATCGAGGTGTAATCAAAAATCCGCCCAAGCTCGTGGCAAGGGCGGATTTTTATTTCTATTGCTGTTGTGGCTTGAGTAAACCAAGATGCGTTTCAACACGATCAATGCGAGAATGAGCTGAAACGACTTCAGCCTCAAGCTGACCTGTTTTGTTTGCATCTTTATCAAAGAGGTAAATAATGTGATCAAATTTTTCCGCCACGTCTGATGAAAGTTTATCAAACTTGCCACCAAGTTCATGTAAACCGAACTCGACGAGACCAAGTCGTTGTTCGACCTTATCGAATCTCTGTTCGACCTTAACGAATCTCTGTTCGACCTTATCGAATCTCTGTTCGACCTTAACCATGGCTTCCTGAAACTCATTTTTTGTAACGTGGTTGTACATAACTGACTAAACATAACACGAAAAACCATTTTTGTCAACGGAAATCTGTGGAAAAATACACGTTTCCCTTAAAGCAAGGGTAAGCTATACTGCTCTTACTATGAAGCGCGCACTCTCCGCCATTCAGCCCACCAACATCCTCCATATTGGCAACCTGTTCGGAGCCTTACTCCCCATGGTTGAAGCTCAAAAAGAATTTGAGACGTTTTTGTTTGTCGTGGATTACCATGCGATCACGGTCACGCAGGAACCAGAAAAACTACACGAGAACATTCTGTTTGCAACCGCGGCGTATCTGGCGGCTGGTGTGGATACAAAACGCACCCACCTGTTTCAACAATCCATGGTGAGTGAGCACACCGAACTGGCGTGGATTTTGAGTTGTGTCGCGCACATGGGTGAGCTGGAACGGATGACACAATTCAAAGAAAAAGCCAACAAGGCTGATGGGGCTGAAAAACACGGTGGTGTTTCCGTTGGATTGTTCACATATCCGATTCTCATGGCCGCGGACATCTTGCTGTATGACACAGATGTCGTACCGGTTGGTGAGGATCAAAAACAACACGTCGAGCTTGCGCGAGACATTGCGGAGCGCTTCAACAAACGGTTTGGTAAAACTTTTACGGTGCCGGAACCAAGAATTCAAAAAATGGGAGGTCGCATTATGGCTCTTGACGACTCGAACAAAAAAATGAGCAAATCAGCAGAGTCGCCAAAAAACTATATTTCACTAATGGACGAGCCGAATGTTATCCGCAAAAAAATCATGTCCGCGGTGACGGATTCAGGATCCACGATTGAGTTTGACGTAAAACGACCGGCTATTGCGAACCTCATGACGATTATGTCGCTTGTGAGTAAACAAAGCGTGCAGGCAATTGAAAACGATTATCAAGGCAAAGGATACGGGGACTTTAAGAAGGATTTGGCAGAGCTCATCGTCCTGTATCTCACCCCACTGCAAGCCGAAATCAATGGACTGCTTACTAATCGAGATGAACTGATAAAAATTCTTGAACTCGGCGCAGATGAGGCTCGACTAATCGCACAAGCAAAAATGCAGATTATCAGAGAGAGGATAGGAGTCGGTCATTGACAAAATGAACGGCTTTTTATATATTCGTGGCGCCGATTGTTCATCGGTGTCCCGCCAAACCCCGCGATCGTAGGAGTCTCTAGTCGTGCCACATCCCGCCAGTTCCTGCCCCTCCTCCTCCGCCACCTCCCGCCTGACCAACCATCCATTCCGTGAGCGCCTCGCAGTGGTACTACAGCTTCAGATCAACCACCGCCTCTTCGATGGGATGAATACCGTCGAGTTCCAGAAGCGTGTGCATACGCTCATCCACATGAGCGGGTGGCACATCTTCATGACGAACGGTAGCATCGCCGTCTTCAATCGGATCATGGCTACGGCCCGCCTTCTCGCGGCGATCGAGAGCTGGAAGTTCCAGTCCGAGTGCAAGCGGAATACGGCCCTCGGTGGCCGTGTGAAACGCTTCCTCAACGGCGAAATCACGCCCGAGAGCATGCTCGATGATGAGGCCGTCAAAGAGATGGTCAGGAAGACCATGAGCGACGACAATCTACAGCATGCGAGCACCCTCTCGGCGTCCGGCGTCGGACAGATGCATCACGCGTCAAGTCCTGCCAATCGGTCAAACGGCATGTCGTCCTCCAACGTCGTCCGCCTGCGCTAGAAAAGAACGATTCACCGCCCGCGGTCCACGCAGGGCGGTGCATCTTTTTTTAAAGCGCGACAATTGATTGACATATTAAATCTATTCTTGTATCCTCTCGGCGCGCATTCCGCGCTATGACAAGGAGTACAAATGCCCGTGCCGGTCCGCCACGTCTCTACGTTCCTGCTGTCGATCTCGTTCCGTGTGAAGCTCAAGGCCATCCTCATGGCCCAGGTCGCGCAGAAGCTCAACACCGACGGTGCCAACTCCGACGAGTTGGATACGATGGCAATGCTCCTCGATGTCTGTGACGACAAGACGTACATGGAGTTCAAGCAGGCTTCGGTCAACAGCTTCCGTCGGTTCATCGAGACGGCAATGACGCTGATCGAACTCACGGTCGGGGACATGGGGGCGATCAACAAACACGAACCGTCGAAGGCGCGGATCGCCTCGTTCCTCGCGGGTCGCATCACGCGCCACGAGCTGTACTACGGCGACAAGAGGACGGTGCGCCTGCGTGGCTTCATGGAGAGCGGCAACGTGAGGAACGACCTCACGCAGAACCCGCAGTGCTACGTCCATGAAGTACTCGCGTCGCCGTGCGAAATCACCTTCGCCAACTGACCTTCTCACATCTCAACTGACGCGTCCGCCCCATTGTAATTCATACGGTGGGGCGCGACTTTTTAAAAACTCAATAGGTCTAATAAGAAAACAGCCGCCGTGAGGCGACTGTTTTCTTCTTCAGAGATCCCTGTAAGCCGAATTCTGTTTTGCAGATGGTTATCTATCTAGCCCCATCATTGCTGACGGGGTCAAGCGAGCGACCAAATTTGCTCTTGCACCGAAGCGGGTTTACCACCGACGGCTGTCGCCAACCGTGGAGCTCTGTAGCCAGTTTCCCGACACCAGAACACTTTTCACCTTTAGTCCCGCCGAAGCGGAACGAGTATTGTCTCTGTGGCACTTTCCCTAGAGTTACCTCTGGTTGCCGTTAGCAACGCTTCTTGTTACAGCATCTTGCGATACTATAGGTGTTCGGACTTTCCTCCCCCACACCTATTTTAACCACAACTGTTATTATCTACGGCTGTAGGCAAAACCGGCTTCGCCTTTTAACTATAGGGATCTCTGCAAAAGTCCATTTCGGCTGCAACTTCATCTGTTCGGTCATAATCGTCTCAAACTTTTTCGGCTTAACTTCTAGTTAAACCTCAAAAGTTATTCAACAATTCTGCCTCG
>JBBTQF010000022.1:0-11560 GCA_038065815.1 Patescibacteria group bacterium | reverse complement strand
GATCGCCGCGAGAGCGCCAGTGAGATCGTTTTCGATGATGCGGTCATGGAAGACGTAGAGATGTTCGACCGCGGGTGCCGCGACCAACTTACCGCGCAACCCCACGTCGTAGTCACCGCCCTGCAGTGCCACGCGAATGTTGCGCCCTTCAAGGCGTATGGCTTCGCGCAGAACTTCATTCGTCATCGGCAGTTTGAAGTGGACCACGCGTCCGAGGTCGAGTCGTAGCGTCAGCAGGCGCGGTGCGATCTCGGCTTGCAGGGTCATCATTCGCTCCACGATCTCTAGATGATGGACCGCCTCATCCATGTCCTGTTGCTCAAGCGCGATCGCCGCATAGAGAAGGTTGTGCGCAGTATTGGTCCAGCTACGTGAGATCGGCCTGTCCGGAACTTTGAAGAGGATCTCCTCGGCGAGCTGGCGAAGGTAGCTTGCCTCAATCGGCAGTCGTGCAGGATCGTATGCGTCGCCGGTCGTCCGCGCCGACCTCAGCGCATTGCCAGCCACGCGACGAATGAGCTTGCTCTGCTCCACGATCTGGTCGTGGCGGTCTGCGAGAACGAGTAGGGTACGTTCTACGCGCGGCATGGCGACATCACGAATGTTGCATTGCGACTTGGCGAGCAGGCGCTGAATCATGAAGCACATGAGCGGGATGCGGCGCGGGTTGCGACGTCCCAGAATGTCGTCCGGGTCCGACGCGTCAATCATCTCATCGAGCGCGGTGAGTAGATCGGCGTCTTCCGTGGTTGGGTAGTTCATGACCCAGTGATCCACCAACTCCTCGTGCGCTGACACGAGCTCCGGGAAGCGCTTCATGTCGTAGGCGTACCAGATGAGTTTCTCCGTCGTCTGGCCGAACGCCTCGAGATTGGGGACCTTCATGTAGCGGTATTTTCCACGAACACGGTGGAAACCGGCGAGCGCATCGTCCACACCGTCGTAGATGAGGAAGACCTGCTCGGCAGGATTGTTCGGGTCACGCCGCAGTTTTTCGGTCAGCCACTGGTTGTAGATGAGGTACTGCCCCGGCAGGATTGGGCCACGTCCCTCATTCGTCACATAGACGAAGCCCTTGTCGAGCACTGTGAGCACGATTGCACGAATTTGGATGATGTCCTCTTGGCACACCTTCTTGCCGTGTTCGTAGCGCAGGCAGACGGTGAGAGGCCGTTCGTCAAGGGTTGGGTTGAGCAGAGGCTGGAAGGTGATTGGCATGGCTCCTCCTGTGGGGTCGGTGACAGGGTAGACAAAAATTGGTTGCGCGTCAATATGCTTTCATGTATCATGTCAAAATTATGGATCAAAAACCTTTGTTCGAGAACGCGAATCCGAAACTCATGTTTATCTTCGGGCTCGTGAGTGGTGTTGCCGTTGTCGCGGTGCTTGTGAGCGGATCGCTCCTCACGGTCTTCAATGGCGGGGCAAGTTTCAAAGTCGCCCAAGCTGACTCGGTCGTTGACGACTCTGGCGATGTCGCTGATGCACAGGCTGTCGTTGAAGCACAACCAACCGCGAAATCCGACGTGCCAGTCATCACCTCATCCGACCACATTCGCGGTAATAAGGATGCCAAAGTTGTTCTTATTGAGTATTCCGATTTCCAGTGTCCGTACTGCGCGCGCCATCATCCAAACATGAAAGAGTTGATAGATGAGTATAGCAATGATATTGCATGGGTGTATCGCCACTTCCCAATTTCATCACACGCGAACGCTTTCCCTGCGTCCGTGGCATCGGAGTGCGCTAACGAGCAAGGAAAGTTTTGGGAGTTTGCTGACGCGTTGTTTGAAAATCAGAGTCAGCTAGGAGATGATTATTACGTTGAATTGGCCGGCACGCTTGGACTCAAAACGACGAGCTTTCAGTCCTGCATTGATTCCGGCAAATATGATGAGTTCATCAAGCAACAGCAAGTAGGCGGAGCAACCGCTGGCGTGGACGGCACACCCGCAACATTCGTGAATGGACAATTGGTTACTGGTGCGGTGCCGTATGAGACGCTGAAGGGGATTATTGACGCGGCATTGAAGTAGGATATAAAAAAGGCGGTTCAACCATGAACCGTCTTTTTTATTTACTCCGGCTTATACTTTGCCCATCGTCCAATTCGTCCGATCTCTTCCTCAACGAGTTTGCTATCGTACTCACCAGAATGCATGTGTGAGCCTTCGTAACTCGCCTCTTTTTGATCAATGTGAAGTGAGAATGTAATGCTCGTAGGGCCTTCCTTTACATAACAGTGAAAACGCGGGAAGCGTCCACTGCCAAGTCGTAATGAAAAACTTGATTGTTGAGTGTTCGGGTCATGATGTTCGCTATATCCGGCGCGTTGCAAAATATTTCGCGGGTGATCAGGCATTGGTTTATTGAGAGTAATGTCCATATTTATAAAATACTACCACTTTTGTAAAAAAATAACATGGAGGTTTACCTTGACGGGTGTGAGCAGATCTGATAGTCTTCGCAGGTTCTTCAATTTGGAAGGATGAGTTTATTCCTAACGATCATGATTATGTTCGACGACGAAACGACGACTCCAGTTCAGACGACTGAAGAGACGACATCAGGAGAGAGCGCTCCAGAAGTTGCCAACGAAGAGCCTTCCACGGACGCAACCTCCGCCTAACCGTTTGCAAAAGCCGTCCGGATTCATCCGGCGGTTTTTGTTATAGTGTGAGCACATGAAAATTTTTAGCGTGCGGTTTGGGCGCAGATACCGTCGTCGGAGGCCATCGGCGATGAGTAAAAAGGCGTTTCAAGAATTGAAGGCTGTGGCGTTTAGAGTTGTGATCGCGAGGATTCAGTATTTAAACCAGTTCTACGGCTTGGCGATCGGAACTGTCAGAATCAAAAATCAGACGACACGGTGGGGAAGTTGTTCGAAAAAGGGTAATCTCAATTTCAATTATAGGTTGGTCCATCTATCGCCAGAGCTCATTGATTATCTGATCGTCCACGAGCTTTGTCACATTGGCGAGTTTAATCACTCTAAAGCCTTTTGGAGTCTCGTCGCGCGTACAATTCCTAACTACGTCGCGTTACGGCAACAGTTGAGGAGTATTCGGCTGTAAGTTGGCGATATTACGGACACCACAACATTGCACCGCTAATAGCTTGTCAATCCGCGTCAAATTCATTATTCTTTGTTGCGCATGGAGAGGTCGCATAGTGGCCTAGTGCGCGCGCTTGGAAAGCGCGTGAACCGCAAGGTTCCGAGAGTTCGAATCTCTCCCTCTCCGCCATGGAAAAGTGGCCAACCTGCGTTGGGCACTTTTCCATTGTCGTACAGAGAGATTCGAAATGCCGGAGCCATATGCCGACACCAGTCGGCATGGCGAGGCGGTGGCCAGCCCGAGCCGAGCGGCTGGCGAGGCGAGAGGCGAGGCCGAATCTCTCCCTCTCCGCCATGGAAAAGTGGCCAACCTGCGTTGGGCACTTTTCCATTGTCGTACAGAGAGATTCGAAATGCCGGAGCCATATGCCGACACCAGTCGGCATGGCGAGGCGGTGGCCAGCCCGAGCCGAGCGGCTGGCGAGGCGAGAGGCGAGGCCGAATCTCTCCCTCTCCGCCATTCGACTTCGTTCGGCCTTTGGCCTCACTGCGCTCATGGCCTTCGGCCAGGACGAACGAAGTCGAAGGGCTCACAAAGTATGCGCGAACAATTTTACCTCTATATTCTTAAATGTGCCGATGGGAGTTAATATGTAGCGCTTCTGCTCGAAATCGCATACGATAGGACAGTATGGAAGCAAAGGAAGAGATTAAGTCGCGGATTGACCTTGCGGACATGATTGGCGAATACGTTCAGCTCAAGCCAGCTGGCACCCATGCCTTCAAGGCGCTCTGCCCATTTCATAGCGAGAAAACGCCATCGTTTCACGTTAGTCGTGACAAGCAGATTTGGCGTTGTTTTGGTTGTGGCGTTGGTGGCGACGTGTTTAGTTTTGTGATGCAGATGGAGGGCGTAGATTTTCCAGAAGCGCTCCGAATCCTCGGGAAGAAAGCTGGTGTTGAGATACAGCGATATGACACGAGCGAGGCGAATGAGAAAGCGCGTGCACAGCGTGTGCAAAGTTTTGCGGCCGCGTATTATCACAAAATGCTTTTGGAGAGTCCGAAGGCCGTGTCTGCTCGCGCCTATATGGAGCGTCGCGGTATCACCAGCGAGCTCGTTGAAAAGTTTCAGTTGGGTTTTGCGCCAGATGAGTGGGATGCGTTTGTGACGCTCGCGAAATCGCGTGGCATCAGCGATCATGATCTCTCAAGCGGTGGTTTATCCTTGGCAAAAAAATCTGGATCGGGTTTTATTGATCGCTTTCGTAATCGTTTGATGATCCCTTTGTCTGATGTACATGGAAATATTGTGGGCTTTACTGGCCGTGTATTGAATCCAGATGATCAACCGAAGTACATGAACTCGCCGGAGACCAGCCTCTATAAAAAGAGTGCGATCTTGTACGGAATTCATCTTGCCAAACAAGCAATTCGTCGCGAGAATGCGGTGATTATCGTTGAGGGAAATCTTGATGTCGTCGCTTCGCATAAGGCAGGTATTGAGCACGTCGTCGCTAGTTCTGGCACCGCGCTCACAGAACTACAGATACAACTCATGAAACGTTTTACGACAAAACTGATCTTTTGTTTTGATGCGGATGCGGCAGGATTTGCGGCGGCACAACGCGGGATTCAACTTGCGCAAAAATTTGGATGCGACGTCTCGGTTGTGCTCATTCCAGAAGACGCGGGAAAAGATCCAGACGATGTCGTCCAAAAAAGTCCGCAGATGTGGCGAGAGCTTGCGCGTAACACGGTTCCAATTATGGAGTATTATTTTTCGCACGCTCTGCGCGGGAAAGATCTGATGAAAGTTGATGATAAGCGCGCGGTTGGAAAGTTTTTATTACCGGAAATTTGTCGTCTCACCGATGTAGTCGAGCGTGAGCATTGGCTACAAAAACTTGGAACGGTGTTGCATATTGAGACTGATGTATTACGCAATGAGATTGGCAAGAGTGACAGAGTGGAGATAGTGGACAGAGGTGGCAGAGGCGGAGTGGTTATCTCTCACTATCAAACAAAGCGAAAAAAAATGCGCTCGGAGCTCGTTCTTGAGGAACTTGTAGGCCTTTTTATTGAAGTACCGGAATTTCGTGAAGAAATCAAAAAAATCCTTACAGAAGCACTTATTCCAGATGGAAATCTCAAGACCCTTTACAGATCGGCGGTTGACCTTTATACTCAACCACAATCCTCCGCAACACAGTCATTTTTCGAGCAGTTACGTCTGGCATTGAGTCAAGAGCTCCAATTACTCCTTGATGAGGTTGCCTTAATTGGCGAGCAAGCCACGACGACAACAGCGCTCACCGACTTGCGGAAACAATTCGTTACCATGATAGACGTTTTACGACAAGCCGTTCATGATGATGAACGGCGCGTGCTACTTTCGTCCATCCGGCAAGCTGAAGCCGCTGGGGACGTTGGGCGCGTAGGGGAGTTGATGCGACAGCTCCATGAATCGCGATGACAAAGAGCCTTATGGCCGCAAAGAAAAAGAAGATTGCCAAGCGACCGATAAAGACGACAAAGGGGAAGCACGTACAGAAAGTGAAGAAGGTGGCAAAGGGGAACAAGTGGAACAAGGGAAAGAAGCACGGCAAGATGCCGAAAAAACAGGCGCACGTTGTACGCGCGCCTAAAGCGATTGCGCCAAGCGATGAGCAGTGGCGTCGTTTGATTCAGCGCGGACAGGTTCGCGGATTTGTTACCGAGAACGAGGTATTGGGACTTTTTGCGGAGGTCGAAGATTATTTGGAAGTGTACGAACGCTTTTTGGATGAGCTCGATCGCGTTGGCATTCATCTCATCGAAATGAAGGAGGGTTTTCTTGGACGCAGTGAGGAACGCTCTGGCGCAATGGAGAAAATTCGCGTCAGCACTGACAAGAAAAAAATTGAATGGAGCGACATTAGTCAGGACTCGATTCAGATGTATTTGCGTGAGATCGGCAAGATTCCGTTGCTGAATGCCGAGGAAGAAGTGGCGCTTGCTAAGCGCAAGGAGCGCAACGAGAAAGAAGCGGAGCGTCGCTTGATCGAGGCTAATTTGCGTTTGGTGGTTTCGATTGCGAAAAAGTTTGTAGGCAAACAGCTTACATTGCTCGATCTTATCCAAGAAGGGAATATTGGACTTTTTCGCGCAGTGAAAAAGTTTGAGTATCGCAAGGGATACAAATTTTCTACTTACGCGACATGGTGGATTCGTCAGGCGATCACACGCGCGCTTGCCGATCAATCTCGTACAATTCGCATTCCAGTACACATGGTCGAGACGATCAATCGGTTCCAGCAAGTGGAGCGCAGGTTGATTCAGGACCTCGGGCGCGAGCCATTACCGGAGGAAATTGCCGCCGAGATGGGTGAGCCGATTGATAAGGTTCGCCACATCATCAAGATCAGTCAAGAGACAGTTTCGCTTGAGGCATCGGTTGGCGAGGATGATGAGGACTCAAAGCTCGGCGATTTCATCGAGGACGTAAAAAACATCTCGCCAGACAAGGCGGCGGCGCGTGAGATTTTACGCGACTACGTCCAGATGTCGATGGCCGACCTCACGCCACGCGAGCAAAAAATTCTTGAGATGCGTTTTGGTCTCACTGATGGTGTGAGTCACACTCTCGAGGAGGTTGGACAAGAGTTTGATGTCACCCGTGAGCGTATTCGTCAGATCGAAGCAAAGGCGCTTGAAAAAATTCAACAGCATCCGATGATTGTGAAACTGCGGGACTATTAGGAGGAGTTTTTCTCTCCACCCAAGTGCGCGGGTCATATTGGAACGAGCCCAACGACGACGAGAAGCAGAGCAAGAAGCAGTAGCAAAATAAGGACATGGCTCAAAGTAACGTTGTCGTCCGATTCGAAGAAGTTTCCTTCGGCTATAGCACGGATAACCTCGTTTTAGATGAGGCGAGTTTTTCCGTCCGTGAAGATACAAAACTTACGGTCATGGGACAGAATGGAGCTGGGAAGAGTACGATTTTTAAATTGATCACAGGGGAACTAAAGCCGGACAAAGGAAGGACTCATCTGCTTGCTGGAGCGACAATAGCAACGGCAAAGCAGGTCATGGCGCGTGAATATCTCACACAGTCGGTGCGAGACTATTTTGCCCATGCGTTTTCTGAAGCGCCCCACAATCTTGATAAACGCATCGCGGAAGTTCTTACAGTTGTGAATTTTTTTACGCCGCTGACGCGCATAGTCGGGGATCTTTCTGGTGGACAGCAAGCGCGTTTGCTTCTGGCGTACGCCCTTATTCAAGCCCCTGACATTTTGCTGTTGGATGAGCCAACAAATAATTTGGATCGTGACGGCATCGATCATCTCACAGCGTTTCTCATCATGTATCCGAAAACTATACTGGTGATTTCACATGATGCGGATTTTTTGAATAGCTTTACCGAAGGGGTGTTGCACCTAGATTCCTACACAGGAAAGGTGGAAAAGTATGATGGAAACTACGGAGATGTTGTAGAAGAAATTGCGGCGCGTGTTGAGCGTGACCGCGCAAAAAATGCACAACTGTTGAAAACGATTCAGGATCGCAAAGACAAAGTAAACTTTTTTGCCAACAAGGGCGGGAAGATGCGCAAGCTCGCCAGTAAGTTGAAAGATGAAGTCGCGGAAGCAGAAGAGAATATGGTTGATGTGCGTCGCGACGATCGCACGATTGATGATTTTCGTATCCCTTCGCAATCATTTTCTGAACCGATTGTACGCATTACGGGCGTGAAGGTGATTCGTGATCGCCAACCATATCATGTCAACGTGAACCTGACTCTACGACGTAGGCATCATGTCCTGATCGCTGGGCCGAACGGTATTGGGAAGAGTACACTTTTGCGTACGCTTGCCGAAGGGAAAAGCGAGGAGGCTGTGATTACGCCGGGCGTAAAAGTTGGTTATTACAAACAAGATTTTTCTGGGCTTGATTTTACACAAACGGCCTACAACGCGTTGGCGAGCATGATGAGTGAGCCAGATAACGAAGTCATTCGACGCACCGGTGCGAGGTTCCTTTTGAACGGCGACGCGCTGGCGACATCTGTTGGCGCGTTGTCAGAAGGGCAGAAAGGACTTTTGTGCTTTGCACGCTTCGTCTTGCAAGAACCGGGTCTGTTGATTTTTGACGAGCCGACAAATCACATTAACTTTCGTCACCTGCCCGTCATTGCTCGTGCGTTGAATGATTATGAAGGTTGTCTGATCGTTGTGAGCCACGCACAAAATTTTGTGGATCAAATTCGCTTTGATCAGGTTCTGGATTTGGCGACGTTGATGAAATAATTTAGAATTTTGGATTTTTCTTGTAACCACTCGTTGGCTTTCCAAACGGACGCTTACCTCGCATCGGTGGGCGTGGGGTCCAGCTCCGCTCGGTTCGCGGGGCGGATGTTAAGGCTCGTAGAATCGCATCTAGTTTTTCGAGAATTTGTTCGTGGAGGTCGTTGGAGGATTCAGAGCTCTTACGGAACGCTGGGTGGGCTGGCTTGTCCCATGACGGTTTTTCCCACGCTGGTTTCGTCGAACGCTCGAATCGCTTTGGCTCTTGGTCATCATCTCGTCTAAAACAACTGTGGCATAGAACTGGTTTGCGTCCATTCGGCTTGAATGGAACTTCACAGTCTTTTCCGCATTCGTTGCAGGTTGCTTGGTGCATTTTTGCTCGTGGAGCGTCACCAAATCGCTTCCCGATGTCAAAGGTTTTCATATGTTATTTTGGGTGGCATTTAGTGTAATCGTTGGAGTCTACGCTATTTGTCAAAAAAAGCAAGGGTAAGACATCACGTTGTCAATAATTATGGGTCTGTCGCCAATGTGCTTTTGAAGCGAAACTTCAGCTGTTCGAGACAGAATTGCTGAATAAACTTTGAGGTTTAACTGTGGTTAAGCCGAAAAGTTTTGAGGCAATTATGGACGGACAGATGAAGTTGCAGCCAAAATGACATTTGGCGACAGGCCCATTATACTCTTGCTTCGATAAAAAACCCTTGTTATACTCACACTCGTCTTGTCGAGGGCATATACATTCCGGGGTAGCTCAGTGGCAGAGCAGCTCGCTGTTAACGAGAAGGTCGTGGGTTCGACCCCCACCCCCGGAGCCACGAGAAGGCGTGTGAGGTGACCCACATGCCTTGTCAAAAAGTCGTCATTGAAAAATGGCGATTTTTTGTTTAATCCTTGAGCAAATAGCGACCCTTGGTAGTCCACCTAGAAAACCGAGGCACTTGGGACACAAAGCCGTCGAATTTTTCTCAAACACCGAAAAGCAGGGATTTGCCTTATTTTTTCGGTTCGATCCCCAACCACAGTTTTTAGCCTTTTAAGAAGATACAAATTATGGGGATTTGGTACAATGAGCTGACTAGGAAATTCAAGATATGTTGACAAAGTAATCTATGCGAAGCCCTGAAGCTACGGAGGAACCAAAAAATGGCATCCTAATAAACGGTGAGAACTTCACTCTCGTTCTTGAGCGTGAACGTGGAGTTGGATTATATGCCAATACTGATCGCAGCAAGTATCTTCGCATCGGCACAAGTGCCATGGTTAAAAAAGAACTCAGTTTTCATAAATTGCTATTGGCGGAAAACTTTCCTGTTGCCCAAATTCTCGACGAAGGCGAGAAAGATGGAATGAACTATTGGATTGAGGAGTCCCTTGGAGACACACACCTGACGAATCAATTTTATGAAGATACAAAGGCTACAGGCGAAGTCTCCGAACGACGATTCGATGTATTTCTAGGTCATGTGGCCTCCATGCGCGATGCCGAGGCTCGAATAGCGGTAGCGCAGCCCTACGACTTTTCCGAGCTCGCTCGCGCGGTTGGAGAGTCTGGAATGGAAGAAGAACTGCCAGAGTTTGCAGAGCGGATCAAGCTTGCCTGGGAAAAAGCTAAGCAGACCGTAGAAAAATTGCCCAAAACACTGACTCACGGAGATTTTAATCCGACCAACATTTTGGATCGTGGCGTTATTGATTTCGGAGATCACTTCGAGGGGCCTCTTGGGTTCGATATGGTTAATGCCATCACGAGCCCCATTTGGTTTCCAAAAGGCCCGGGGTATGAGTTTTTTCAAAAGTTCGACTTCACCGATGAACAAATTGAGGAGTTCTTCACAAAATGCGGTACCTCAATCACGGCGAATGGTAACTTTGATCTACGTGATTCCTTTGACGCTTTGTTCTTCCTGAAGGCTAATTGGTGGACGGTGCGAAACCACAAAATGCCGAAGCTGCAGGAGTGGCGCTATGAGATTTATCGGGAGATCGTTGAGACCTACCTCGCAGGCCAGTCACTTTATGAGTATTGGAGAAATAAGGACTAATTACCTATGAAGACAAAAGTCGAAACAGCTAATGCTCCTCTTCCAAAAACAAGTCCTCACTCTCAGGCAATCGTCGCAAATGGTTTGTTTTTACCCAGGGCTGTATCTGCTTAACATCTGAAGGCAAGCTTCTTGAAGGAACAACCGCAGCGAACGGTTGCTACCAAGCATATCCGCAATATTATTGCCGGAAGAGAGGTTTTAACCAAAAGCAATGTGCAAAAAATGCACATTGCAAATTCAGATAAACCCGTTGCTTTCTACTCTTTGGATATTATTTTGGCAGTTGGATACCGTGCCAATTCCACGAGAGCTATCGAGTTTCGTAAATGGGCCACCAAAGTTTTGCGCCAGCATATTACGCTTGGTTACACCATTAATCGCGCGGTGATTTCCTCTCACTACGAAGAGTTCATGAAAGCTGTCGGAGATATCAAGGCGTTGCTTCCTGTGAATCAGGTGGTTGATTCGGCGAACGTGCTCGAACTTGTCCGTTTGTTTGCGGATACTTGGTTCTCGCTCGACGCTTATGACAAAGACATACTCGAAGTGAAGGGGGTAACAAAAAAACAGACGTCCATTACTGCTAAAGAACTTGGGTCTGCTCTCACGCAACTGAAACAGCAGCTAATGAGCAAAGGGGAGGCAACGGAATTATTCGGAGCCGAAAGGTCATCTGGAGCTGTTGAAGGAATCGTTGGCAACGTGATGCAATCGTTTGGTGGCAAAGCGATGTATCCGAGCATCGAAGAGAAAGCGCGCACCTGCTATACTTTGTCGTCAAAAATCATCCCTTTACGGATGGGAATAAACGCTCCGGCGCCTTTTCGTTTATTTGGTTTTTGCGCCGTGCAAAAAGGCTCGACACGGCACGCATGTCTCCCGAAGCACTCACCGCACTCACACTTTTAATTGCCGAAAGTAATCCCAAAGACAAGCAGAAAATGATCGGTTTGGTTTGCCGATTGTTGATCAATAAATAAAATTCGACTCCGTGAACGCGGGGATGCTGATATACTATTGGTTATCCTGAATCGCAGTTCTAACATCGTTCACCAGCCGTCGCTCCTGTGGAGCTATGGCTGGCACTGCGATGCGGAGCCAACAAATCCTCAGCAGAAATGCTGGGGTTTTGTTATTGGTTTGAGACTACCCCACGTGTGGTT
>JBBTQF010000021.1:0-57511 GCA_038065815.1 Patescibacteria group bacterium | reverse complement strand
CAGAAAGTCCCGCAAGCACAGAATCTGCCTGTGGGACGCCTCGATATGTTACACCACGGTCTGATGTGGATTGTGTTGCATCAGCATCAGTCATCGCTTTCACGAAATCATCTTTATTCGCGTCGTCAATAATCATAACAACAACATCACGCTTCCCATCCTTGACAATCGCATACGCCTGAAAGCTGTCATTGGCTCCCTCCTCAATCGTCGAACCCTCCGGATAATCAAAGGAAACATTGAATGAATCCGTAGAAAGTGTCGTGAACGTTTTCCACGTGATTGACGAGGCGGCCAGAGTATCCTGCTCCGCATCCGGGTTTCCGCTGACACCCGTGGAAATATAATCCGTGTCAGGACGATTGGTATAAGTGCGAATGCCGAGGGCCACGGCTGTCATGATGAGCACAATCGCGATGAGTTGATAGCGTTTCATATTAAAGGCGTTAATTACGCCACTGATCCTCCAAATTCTTGAATAAGATCGGTAATCACGGCTTCGGTGCTTGTCGGCACATAATGGGCAGTTATATAGATTGGCTCGGAAAAAGTTTTTGCCAGCGCATCCTCAATGAGACGTTTATTTTTAGACTCATTGATTTGGTGGGCATGGAACTGAAATGGAAAACTTAAACGCAACTCTCCACCGCTTAACTCCGAGACTTGCGCATTCTGTAGCACCAAAGGCAATGTTGCGCTGTGCTCGCCAAGTCCCTTACAGCACTCAACCCAACCATCCCTAATTTGAGCTAGCGTTGTTTTTATTTTTGTCGGATCACCAGTATTGCCACGCGTGGGTGTATCATCGGGTGTTATGACTTGATGGCCATGCGCTTGAGACTTAATAGGCATAGGGGTATCGCCGTTGGCTTGTAAAATATCTTGAAGCGCAAAGCGTCCAGCAAAAATCTCTAGAGCGATTTGAGGAAATTGATCGCGCATAAATAGGTCTCGATCTTCAATGAAGGTGCGTAACATCTCTTGGAGTCTCTGAGCGCCAAGCGTCTTTCCAAGTTCACTCAATCGTTTCTCAACGTCTGCATCATAGCGCGGCTCAATCTGACAACCAAGCGACTTCAGCATTGAATGGCGCATCTGCGCCAGCACCTCGTCCATAAACGGCTCCATGCGCGCGCCTCGCTCCACCGCGTCGCTCACAATTTTGATCGCCTTTACTGCTTCCCCTGTGCTAGACACTTCGAGGAATGTTATTGCCTCCTGCACATATGACGGAGGCAAAACCAGCGATGGGTCATCAACGGCAAGCACTTGAGCAAGCAGGCTTTCGGCGTCGCGCATACAACCATCGGAGCGCCTCGCGATTACCTCTAGAACATCATTTTCTACCTTCGTCTTCTCCGCTTTCACCAGCCCATTTAATCGCTCCACAATCACGTCGTGTCGCAAACGGTGAAAATCAAAACGCTGACAGCGCGATATAATCGTTTCTGGAACTTTATGAAGCTCTGTTGTTGCCAAAATAAAAAGTGCGTATGGCGGAGGTTCCTCAAGTGTCTTTAGGAGCGCATTAAATGCGTGCATGGTGAGCATATGAACCTCATCAATGATGAACACTTTCTTTTTGAGCCAATTCGGAACGAAGCGGATGTTTTCAATGATCATCTCGCGGACGTCATCAACACCTGTGTGACTGGCCGCGTCAATTTCAACTACGTCCAAAGTTGCCCCACGTTCAATCTCAAGACAACTTTTACATTTCAAGCATGGCTCTGCGTCCTTCAATTTTTCACAGTTCACGGACTTGGCAAGCAGACGTGCCATCGTTGTCTTCCCAACCCCTCGAGGACCAGCAAACAGATAAGCATGCCCAAGCGTACCGCTCTTGAGCTGATTTTGTAAGGCATTTTTTACGTGCCCTTGCTCGGAAACATCAGCAAAGGTTTTCGGACGATATTTGCGATAAAGGGTTTCGGACATAAGACCAGTTGCACTTTATCACATCCAAAGCGTATTCCAAATTTTTACCCCTTCAGGATATTCTCTACGGCCGCCCAAGAGCTTGGCGTTGTTTTAGGAACCATGATAACAGCCTCATCACCGGGCTCACCTTTGAAGTACGTGACACTCGCTCGCAGGACTCTCCAACGATCGGACTGCTGGCCCACAACAACATATTCACCGCTTTCCTTTTCCAACGCCAACGTCCCGACGATGCGTTTACGCTCAATCGGTCCCGTTTGTTTGAACAAAAATCCACCATCACGTCGAATAGTGAGCTTGAGCAAATCCCCTTCAACAAGTTTCGACTTTGACGCGTAATTCGACGGCACTTGATAAACAGCTCCGTCACTTGCCACCATTTGCTGGCCGTCAAAAACTCCCTCCAGCACACGTTGCGTTGATGACTCGGCAACTTCCGTGTCGAGCCGTTGTTTTTCGAGCGTCAGGTTTTCCAGCACATCATCTGCAACACCACTCCCGCCCTGCTCAAGTAACTGAATCGCGTGCGTTAAACTATCCTGCGTCTGGCGCAAAATACGAAGCACAAGATCAGCTCTTCGATCCGGCTGGTCGAGTTCAGGTTCAGGATAGAAATGATCGGACATAACTAAAGTGGCTTTGAAACAGGAGCGGGCACCGTCAATGTTTGAATACGCGAACGCTCCAAAATTTCAGCCTCAACGATCGCGCGATCTCGTCCATATTTCAACCTCGACAACTGCTTGATCGCAGAGGCGAGCTTTATATCAGACTTAACCGGAGCGTATGTCTTCATCGTGAACGGTTTAACTTGAGTGTTGTCAATGATGAGTTTCACATACCAAGTAAACTGATCCGAGTTGATGAGATCATAGCCACTAAACGTCGGCGTATAAAGCTTCTCAAGCGTCTCCGCGTCTTCAGGCCCAATACGCGACACGAACGTTGACCCGACGTTTCCCAAAACCGCATCGCGTATTTCCGTCTTATTATCTTTGACAAGCTGTCCCATGTACTGATGGCCGACGATTAAGTTGAGGCGATACTTGCGCGCCTCCGAGAGAATCGTCGAAATCGAGTCCGTGATGAAATTTTGAAACTCATCAATGTACAGATAAAAATCCTTACGAGATTCCTCTGGCATATCCGCTCGAGCAAGCGCCGCCATCTGTAATTTGCTGACAATAATCATTCCAAGTAGAGACGCGTTAACCTCGCCTGTGCGACCCTTTGCTAGATTGACCAGCAAAATCTTTCCCTTATCCATGACCTCACGCACATCAAATCCAGATTGCTGTTGTCCAATAATATTACGCATCATTGAGTTTTCAACAAACCGTCCAACTTTCGAGATCAAATAACCAAGCATCTCGGACTTATGGAAATCACTCGTTTTTGCCATTTCATTTTCCCAAAACGATCGAACGACTGGATCATTCACCTTTGATACCCACTGTTTTTGATACTCGGAATCACTAAACATGCGCGGAATTTCCGTGATCGTACCCTGCGTCACAGGATCGGCCATCAACGTAAGCATCACATTTCGCATGTAGTGTTCAAACATTGGCCCAATCATCTCTGGTGGAAAAAGTTTGTAGAAAATAGCAATCATCTCCTGCACTGCCATGTCCTTCATTGTCTCATCCTTTACCTCGAGCATGTTGAGACCGACTGGTCGCTCAAGATCAGACGGATCAAAGACGATAACATCATCAATCCGATTTTTTGGAATGTTGCCAAGAATCCATTCAATCATGTCTCCGTGCGGATCGAGTACACAAACCCCCTCCCCATTTTTTATGTCCTGCAGTGCCATCATCTGAATAAAGACGGTTTTTCCAGATCCAGATTTACCAACGAGATACATATGACGCTGACGATCGTTACGCTTGATATGGATGTCAGTTTTACGGCCACGATAGATATTGTAGCCGAGCATAAGCCCTTCTTGCGGTATGTTCGTCGGCACTGGGGCGGTGCGCGCGTTAAGCCACAAAATATTCGGGGTCTCGGTCGTCTTAAGCGGAAGATGCCAAAGACTTGCCATCTCCTCTACGTTCAAAATCACACGGCGCGTCTCATCAAAACCGCGATAAATAAACTTTCTGATCAAATGTCGTTTACGCAGTGGGATAAACTTCTCAAGGGCGTTCCCATATTCGTAAATGTTAAATTGAGAAAACGCAGCCATCGCGTCTTTTAAGAGCTCATACGACGCCTCGACCCCAGCCGCCGAAACTGCGAGCCTGATATTCACTTCCAGCCCGCCTTTTGAAATTTTTTCCTCAATTCCCTTGGTCATATCCTGTTCCGTTTGAGTCATGTAATACGAGCCACTCTTCTCCTGTTTCATCGTTTCACTATTTTTACTCTGAAATGCCTTCATCCAACCCTCTCCTCTTTTCTTTCCACGAATCGCTTCATCAAGCGTCATCCCCTTAAGCATATTCCTTCCAACGATAGCACCTACCTTGCGCCAACTCCTGTGCGCTGGACGAACAATGTACTGAATTGCAACTCCACTCTCCGATGGAATTTTTGAGAGTGCATTAGTGAGTCCGTTAAGAGGATCCGCTTCCAACTTACGAAATGTTCTAAACGGAAAAAATGCTTGACGTTTCTGCTGTAAATAGCCACCGAGAATAACTCCGGTTGGTGAAAAAATATTGTAATCTTCAACTTCCTCGATAAACGCATCCGGATGTTGTGCTGTCATTTGCTGGGAAATAAACTCCTGATAACGGCGCGGAATAGTTACGTAAAATTTTATAAGCTTCTCGTGAGAAACAATCTCAAAAGCAAAGTGATCATTGCGTCCAAGTAGCCATGCTGTAACGCCACTCTGCGGATGCAAGCCGGCAATTGCGGAAAAAAAAGTTTCATCAACACCAATATCCTCTTGAACGCGTTGTGTCGTCAACTCCTCTTTCGTTTCATCCTCCCTGCGAAACTTCGGCAATGTGACAAGGAGCGTAACCATTTTGAACGTCTTTCCATGTCGGTACAAAAAACGGTGGGCGTACCAGCGAAACGCAAAAATACCTAAACCGAGGACAATAGGCCATGATGCCAAAAAAAACACGAGTGTCTCGTTCATAATTATTTTTGTTTTTCTTCCTCTTCGATCATCAAGATACGGTCGGTTTTGATTTTGGATTCCTGCTCAAGAAAAAAACGATTTACTCCGGGGATGAGTCCTAACCAGCGTCGAATCAGTACAAGTACTTTTCGTGTGTGTAACTTCCCTTTTTTCATCATCTGTCGAATCAAACTGGCGACTTTCTCCCCTTCTACCTTAAACCGTTCTTTCTTGTCAGGAGCGAGCTCATTATATAGCTCGTCAAGATCTTGCGAGAGAACCTGCTCAATTTCGGCTGTAAGAGGGTCGCTAGCAGTAGACGTCATCGGTATTTGATGCCGAGGGTCTATCGTCTGTGGAGTGGTGACTTGCACGGAAATGTCCTCGTGCCTACGAGAAACTTCTGGTGACAACGGTTGCGCTGACTCAACCGTTTCCGCCCTCGACATTATACCATCAGGCGCATCTACTAGAGGTTGTTCAGCAGGATTTATTTTCTTATCAGGCATAGGCTTATAGTATAGCAAAATAAGTAAGACCCCGTCACGCTTCCTTGTTAAGACAAGGGCGTGACGGGGTCAGCAAGATTAGGTCGGGGACGAAGAGTGAGAGTGCGGACACCCTTCCCCCCCTTCAGATTCGTAGTAACCATACCACAATGGTTCACTACTGGCTCTGTCTCCAGCCAGGATCGTTTAGACGCGATGTCTTGGTGATCCACACCACACACTTTGGTCCGCTCTGCTGTTTCTCTGCGGACTCTAAAAGTCACTAACTAATTTAAGCTCCTACCAAGGCGTGTGGTTAACAATCCACACTACCAGCGCGATCGAGCTCCCATCGCGACGTATATTTATATCACAAAAGCCCCATCTTGTCAATAGGGCGTTGTGATAATTTGGCTCTATTAAGCCACTTTTCGCAATCGTGTTCCAACAGCTCGGTCATCAATTTCGTAACCGAGAGCTTGGATTTGAGCTCGAAGCTCGTCAGAGCGAGCCCAATCCTTTTCGACTCGAGCCCGTTGACGATCATCCACAAGAGATTGCACATCGGCTGGAATCTCAAGAGCTTTCCCTATGTAATTCTCAAGTCCAAGTCCTAAAACTTGATCAAAATACAAAAGCGATTGAGCCTTGCCAGCGCTTGGTAGCTCAACATCATCAAAAAGCCTCCACATAACTGCAAGCGCTTGTGGCGTGTTTAGATCGTTGTTCATCGCTGAAAGAAAGTCACGCTCGTAATCTGCACAGCCAATTGCTGGCGCCTCAAGCTCTCGAACGCGCTCGTACAATTTTTGCAATGCATTTTGCGCGCCTTTCAACGCCTCCCATGTGAAGTTGAGTTTTGTACGATAGTGTGTGCCAAGACACAAGTAACGAAACGCGAGCGGCTCGAAGCGACGATCCAGCACATCCTGCATGTTATACATATTACCCAGCGACTTGCCCATTTTTCCTGCATCAACAGTCAAAAACTCATTATGCATCCAGATATTCGCCTGTAACTTTCCAAAGGCACCTTCCGTTTGCGCAAGCTCATTTTCATGATGGACAGCAATATGATCTACGCCACCTGTGTGGATATCAAATGGCACACCAAGATATTTTCTGCTCATGGCCGAACATTCAATGTGCCAACCTGGAAAACCAACACCCCAAGTAGAATCCCATTCCATTTCACGCGTGACGTTAGCAGGCGAAAACTTCCACAAAGCAAAGTCCGTCGGGCTCTTTTTCTCGCCCATCTCAACGCGAACGCCAGCCATTTTTTCCTCTAATTTTTGACCCGAAAGCTTTCCGTAGTCCGCGAGTTTTGAAGTATCAAAATAGATGCCATCCGTGGTCCTGTAGGTGAACCCGCGTGTTTCAAGTAACTTGATCATCTCAATCTGTTCCGCGACATGAGCAGTTGCACGTGGCATGGCATGTGGCTCAAGAACATTGAGTCGTCTCATGTCGCTCAAAAAAGCTTTGGTATAAAACTCGGCAATATCGAACGCACTCTTCCCTTCACGACGCATAGCAATGATCATTTTATCCTCGCCAGAGTCAGCATCATCAGTTAAATGTCCGACATCCGTAATGTTCATGACGTGCTGAACTTGTAAATCGTTGAGCGTAAGAGTGCGACGCAATGTGTCCCAAATAACGTAAGCACGCAAGTTACCAATATGGGCAAAACTATAAACCGTCGGTCCACAAGAATAAAGGCCAATTTTTGGCGGATTTATTGGCCTTAAGGACTCAATTTGACGGGAAAGGGTGTTATAGAGCTGAATCACATGGGAGAAGATTACTCACACGCGCCAGCCTTAACATTCGACTCGGTCGCACAATTCGCCCCCTTCTGCAGACCTGCCTCTGGATTTTCATTTTCAAGCTCAAACTGAATTTTGTACGTATCGGCATTTCCAACGTAGCAATAAGCGTTTGTAATACCACTACAACCTATCAATTCCTTGAGCCCTGCCTCCGGAGTAGACGGCACAGGATCCATAAAAACCGTTTCCGCAGACTTATCACAGTTCGTGGCAAACCCTTCACCGCCAAGACAGGACGCTCCGCTTTCACCAAGTGCCGTTGCCTGCTCAACAACAGGATAACTATTCAAATCATTAAAATAGAGCTCCAACGACGCCTGCATGCGCGTCACATCAGCAAGTCGTTTTGCATCGCGGGCTTGTTCACGCGCCGAATTAAGGGCGACTGCGGCAAGCGTTCCCATAAGCCCAATAATTCCAGCAATCACAAGACCTTCGATGAGACTTATTCCTTGTTGATTTTTTAAGTTCATATTTCCTGCAACAGAAATTATTTTATCAGACTTTTCACCTTTGCTACAACCTCTGACGGCACAAAATGGCCTTTTAGCAAATAAGCGATAGCTCCGGCTCGCTTCATGCGCTCAATCTCTTGCTTCTCGCTCAACGTCGTCAGAATTATAACAGGCGCAAAAGCGCTCTTAATAAGCGCCTCGGAACGGTCCTGATTCATGTCCGGCTCAAGCAAAATAACCGACGGAACTTTTTTCTGCAAAGCCTTTTCTGCATCTACCATCGTCTCTGTCACGGAAACCTTCCATCCTTCTGCTTCAAACTTTCGACCGAACATACCAGCAAGGTAGGCATCAGAGTCTATGATCAGAATTGATGGTTTGCTTGGCATAGTGTATCTATTGTGACCTCGCGTACATAGATCAATTACTCGATGTCTCGCATTCCAAGACCAAGCGCGACAGCAAACCGCGGACCAATCTCATCGAGAACAGGACGCAAAGTTTGAGGCACTGCGACGCGCGCAAAAGGGTCGCCAAGATAAACATTTATGTTGAGTTTCTGCGTGAGATAATCAACTAGACCAGGCAGAGAAGTCGAGCCACCAGTGAGGATGACTTTTTCAACCTGACCTGTTTGGAGTCCGCGCTCGGAGAGAAGACGAAAGGTGTAATGCACCTCGTTGAGAATTGGCTGAAGAATAATTTCAGCCGACGGAGGGACTTCAGCTTTGCTCGCCTTTGAGAGATCAATTTTGATCTGCTCTGCCTCACCAAGTCCGACGCCCATCTGATCCGCAATCTTTTGACTGATTAACGCCCCTCCAACGTTCAGTGAACGCGAGAGCACTGGAGTGCCATTCTCGACTACGGAAAGGTTTGTGCGACGAGAGCCTATATCTATGAGCATAATGTTCGAACGATCCTTACCGACAAGCGAACGCACAAGTGCAAACGCCTCTGTTTCTAGCGCGATTAGTCTGATTTTTGCGAGTCTAAATATCTCAATATATTTTTGCACAATCGCCTTTGGTGCGCCGGTAACTAATACACGCGTATACTCACTATTCTTGATATCATCATCGAGAATCTTGGAATCTAAAATCATTTGCTCAAATGGAATCGGCGTAAGTTTACGCACTTGCGCCTCAATAAGCCCTTTGCGCTGTTTTGGATCCTTCACAGACGCAATGGAAATAATCGCATCAAACACGACGTGTTGTGGCAAGCCACTCACCGCTCGTGTGGCGGTCGCTCCGCACTCATTCACCATCTTCGCGAGCAGAGTTGCCGCTTTTTTGGGCTCATCTAAAAGCCAAGCGCCAGCCTCTGCGCTTCGTCGTTCAGTATACGCATAGGTCATTAAACGAGCGCGACCTTTCTCATTTGCGAGCTCAACAACTTTGACTCCACCTGTTCCAATATCAACACCTAGATACGTTTGCGTTTTTTGTTTCCCAAACAGGGCCATAATAAAGAAGTATACACGAGATCACAGTGCTAGTCACTAAAAGACGGACAAAGATTTTGAGTCAATCGCTTTGTTGACCAGCGCATCTGCGTGCTTGTTTAGCTCACGCCGGACATGCCTAAACGTAACCTTTTTGAAGTAATGTTTGAGCTCGCACACTTCGTGAAATCGTTTTGCGAGCTCCGCATTCTTCACTTTGTACTGTCCATTGAGCTGTTTCATAGCAAGCTCTGAATCCATGACGAGATCTACGTGTGTTGCACCGAGCTCTCTGGCCTTTTGAAGGCCGAAAACAATCGCCTTATACTCGGCCTGATTATTAGTTGTCTCGCCGATGTATTCACTAACCTCTCCAGCAACGCTCGTCACCTTTCCATCCTCATCAAGCCACAATAAATACGCGCCAGAGCCAGCAGGCCCAGGGTTCCCTCTTGCCCCTCCGTCTGTAAAAATCCTTATTGGCTTTTTCATAACTCGATGGCTTTCCTTATATCCACAATCCGCAACTGAATCTCTCTGTTTCCATTCCACTCATTCACACCGGCTTCATAGACGATCTCAATGGTATCACCGACGCGTAATTTCTGCACCCATTCGCCCATGCGAAAACCAACGCACTTAAAATAAAATGGGTGATCCGCTTCACGAATAGTCAAACGTAAATGCTTTCTATCCAAGCCCATCGTCTCTGCCACCATCACTGTGACATGAGGACTCTTCAAAAGTGGCCGTAGATGCGCTTCGCCGTACGGCTCAAGCGGAGCCATCGCTTCAAGAAGTTCCCATGTGACGATACTTGGTGCAACCTCTGCTTCGACGGCAAGAGTAGGCGTCCGATCATGCGTCTCAAAGTAGGACTTGGCTTCAGCCTCCATGATGCTCTGAAAGGTTTTGAGATTTTCCTCGCCGACGAGCGACAAACCACAAGCTTGCGGATGCCCTCCGAATCGAACGAGGGACGCGCTGGCTTTTTTCATCGCCGTAGTCACGTCGAATCCATGCATACTGCGACCGGAACCAGCATACTTACCTTCCTCTTGTTTACAGATCACAAACACTGGCAACGAATAATCCTGCATTAGCTTTCCCGCGACAAGACCTGCAAGTCCGATAGACCACCCTTCTCCAATCGCAAACAAAATAGAACGATCTCGCGCCTCGCCAATTTGTTTTTTTGCAGTGAGATAAAGAGCCTCTGATGCTTTCTGACGGCTAACATTTGATTGATTAAGTGCGACAGCGAGCCTTTCAGCATCGAGCGGATCTTCACACATAAGGAGCTCATAGGCAGAGTTGGCATGATCCATGCGACCGGCCGCATTAATCCTCGGCCCAATCTGAAATCCAATTGACCATGTGTCAAGCAGTTTTCCATCAAGCCCTGCAATGCCAAGCAGTGCCTTGAGTCCTAGACGTTTTGTCTTATTGAGCACAATTAACCCAAATTTTTCCAGAACTCGATTTTCTGCGATGAGTGGCATCATGTCAGTAACAGTAGCAATTGCAACGAGATCAAGTAGCCATTTCTCGTACCCTTGCGGGATTTCGAGTCCGCGTCTCTGTGCTTCATCTACAAGGGCGCAGGCAAGTTTGTATGCAACGCCAGTTCCACACAGCTTTTTGTTTGGATATGTCTCACCTGGCACAAGCGGGTGCAAAAGAATCGCATCCGTGGTTAACACTTCAGGCATCTGATGGTGATCGCAGACGATCACGTCCATGCCGAACTCTTTTGCGCGTGCGATCGCTTCATTGTTGCTGATGCCACAATCAACGGTGATGATAAGTTTTGTTTTTTCGTACTCGTTTAGATGTTCTACCGTCTTGACAGAAAGTCCGTAACCGTCTTTTTCTCTATGCGGAAGAAAGACAGTTGGAAATTTGGAATTGGGAATTGAAAATTTACGGATAATATCTCGCAGTGTGGACATAAGCACTGTTGATGCGCAGACGCCGTCTGCGTCATAATCCCCGTGCACAGTGATCATCTCATCACCTTCGAGAGCCAAAAAAATCCGCGCCACCGCGTCCTTCATCTGAAAAAAATCAAAAGCCGAGTGCACATCTCGGCTCCAATCCGGACTCAAAAACTCATCAATCTGACGTTGTGTTTTAATTCCCCTGTTCCATAAAATTTGCAAAACTACCGAATGAATTTCGGGAAACCCAACCTTCCACTCATCCGGCATTACCTCTGCTACTTTCCAAATCTTTTCCATATCCTCTGTGACCTTTGACTCTGTTGTCACCTTTTTAAAACGGTCAGATACGCCTCCGTTGGAATCTCCACCGATCCTGCGCCAAGCGCCATCATTTTTTTCTTGCCCTTCTTTTGCTTCTCGAGCAGTTTACGTTTTCGAGTCACGTCACCGCCGTAGAGTTTTGCAGTGACATCTTTACGCAAAGCCGAGATGCGCTCTGCCGCAACGATTTTCCCGCCAATCGCCGCCTGCAATTTTATCTCAAACATTTGTTTTGGAATCGCCGTTTTCAGTTTCTCCACAACTCGTCTGCCTACGCGCTCTGCCTCGTCTCGATAGACTAGCGTCGCGAAAGCCTCAACCTGCTCTTCAGCCACAAGAATATTGAGTCGTACAACATCTGCGGGACGATAACCAATCACCTCATAATTCATCGAACCATACCCACTCGAAACAGTCTTCAAGGCATCGTAAAAATCAACGATAACGGATGCGAGAGGAAGTTCGTATTTTAAAATGACACGATCATCAGATAGATAACTCGTTGTCTGATAAATCCCCTTTCGCTCCTGTGAGAGTTTCATAATCGCACCAATAAATTCTTTTGGCGTAATAATATCCACGTTGACCCACGGCTCTTCGACAAGCTCAATGTGCGACGGATCCGGCAATTCAAGCGGAGACTTAATTAAAAATACATGACTACCTCGACTGGTAACGCGATAAACCACCGACGGCGTAGTGATCATCAGATCGAGATTGAACTCACGCTTAAGTCGCTCCGTGACGATCTCCAGATGCAACATTCCGAGCAAGCCGACACGAAACCCATAGCCAAGCGCGGGAGAATGCTCCGCTTCAAATACAAGCGCGGCGTCGTTGAGTTTAAGTTTCTCCATCGCCTCGCGCAGTTGACTGTACGCGCTTCCCTCCTTACAAAAAATACCAGCGTACACCATTGGCTTGACCTCACGATATCCGGGAAGTGGCAATGTTTCCTCGCCAGCATGCCCTATCGTATCGCCAACACGACACGCAGAAATTTCCTTAAAACCTGTAACGATGTAGCCAATCTGTCCTGTTTCGAGTTCCCTCAAAGGATAATAACCGGGAGTCAGCGCGCCAAGCTCGATGATCTCCGAATCAGTAAATGTCTGGAGCATTTTCATCCGATCACCTTTTTTGAAAGTTCCATCAATCACGCGAACATAGGCGACGACTCCCTTGTACTCATCATACTTGGCATCAAAAACAACGGCGCGAGCTGGCGAAGTCGCCATGTCATTGCCAGACGGTGGCGGAACACGCTCAACAATAGCGTCCAGAAGAGCTGGCACTCCCTCTCCTGTTTTTCCTGATACAAGTAAAATCTCCTCGGGTTTACAGCCGATCAGTTTAACGAGTTCCTCTCTAAATCTCGGAACGTCAGCCGCCGGTAAGTCAATCTTGTTGAGCACCGGAATAATGGTGAGATTTTGCTCAAGGGCAAGATAGAGGTTGCCGATCGTCTGTGCCTGCACACCCTGCGTGGCGTCAACAAGCAAAACTGCTCCCTCGACAGAGGCGAGGGACCGAGAAACCTCGTAGGTGAAATCCACATGCCCTGGGGTGTCAATGAGATTAAGGGCGAAGGAGTCAGATAGGGCAGAGGCTTTGGAAGACTTTTTATAAAACATCCGCGCTGGCGCAAGTTTAATCGTAATGCCTTTTTCGCGTTCAAGCTCCATTGTATCCAAAATCTGCTCCTGCATTTTTCTCTTTTCGACCGTGCCGGTCAGCTCAAGCAAGCGATCCGCCAAAGTTGATTTTCCATGGTCAATATGGGCAATAATGCAGAAATTGCGAATGTATTCTTGTGACGGCATATCGTGCAACTATACGTAAAATAAAGACAAACGTCTAGGTATTGACCGCTAGGCAAAAAGGTGATAGTGTTCCTGAACTGCTCTTGGGGAAAGAATGCACACAGCGCCTCTGTCAGGAATCTTGAACCTAGCTCGTGGCATGATTGTAGATTTGGACAAATGTGATTCAAGAGGTCCGGCTCCGATCAACCTCATTGCGAGAAGAGCTCGCGAGCTTTGGCAGACGGATCAGAAAGAGGCGCGACGCATACTAATGGCGATTGCCGGACAGATTACGCGTGACAATGCACTGACGTCTTTGCGGTGCATCTTGCAGAACGAACAGTCTGACTCACCACTTCTACCTGACCATCCGCTCGGTCGCATCCTCGCCGAAGGGGCGCGAGCGCAAGGCTACTTTGTAAGTACGGTGAACCTTGACGGAGTCGTTATCGTGCACATAGCCGGATACCGAGTCGTCATCAGGCCAACAAGACGAATGCCGCACGGAACGATTGTGCTCCTTCCGCGTGCTTTGCCTCGAACGCAACCGCGCTACAAAACGAATGAGGAGAAAGTCTATGATATCTACCTCGACGCGTGTGTGATACGCTACCACGATTCGAAGTAGAGAATCATCAATAGCCCCGACCATAAACATGGCCGGGGCGAAATTTTTTATTCAATCACAGCTCCGCCGATCACCACGTCGCCATCATAAAAAACAATAAACTGTCCTGGTGTTACAGCGCGCTGTGGTTTGTCAAACTTTACATTCAGACGACTATCATCAAGTATCTTAACCTCGCATTGCTCAAGTGGCTGACGATAACGAATGCGGGCATGGCATGAAAATGAGACGCGAGAATCAACAAGCCAATTCATATCCGTGGCCGTAAGTTCTGTGCGATACAACGCTTCATGAAAGTTACTCGAGACGATTATTTCGTTGCGCTCGGCGTTTTTCTCGACGACATAATATGGCGTCTTCAAGCCACCAATCTCGAGTCCCTCACGTTGACCAATGGTGTAAAACGGCAAGCCTTGATGATCACCAACTTCTTTGCCGTTGGTGTCGACAATTTTACCAGGTTTTTTTTCAATATAATCTTGGAGAAACTCGGTCATGTCGAACTCACCAATAAAACAAACACCTTGACTATCCTTCTTGTCGGCCACAACAAGACCTCGCGCGCGAGCTTCATCACGGACCTGCGACTTCAGCATATCGCCAACAGGAAAAATTACTCGATGAAGAACCTCGCGCGGAATCTGGCAGAGGAAGTATGATTGATCCTTGTTTGGATCCGTCCCGGCCATCAAAACTACTTTATTTTTTATTCGTGCATAATGCCCAGTTGCGACAAACTCACACCCGAGCTTGTCCGCCTCTTTCACGAAGAGAGCAAACTTCATGAACTTGTTGCACATGACGTCAGGATTCGGCGTGCGACCGACGGCGTACTCGCGCACCATGTAATCGACGACTTTCTCCCGATACTCCCTCTCAAAATCAAATGTCAAAAAGGGAATGCCGAGTTGGGCCGCAACGCGCATGGCGTCACGTCGCTCCGTGCGCCAGTCGCACTCTTGAAATTCTTCCGTCTCATCACAGACCTTCGTCGAGCCGCTCCAGTTTTTCATGAAAGCGCCAATCACGTCATAGCCCTGTTCCAACAGCAAGGCCGCGGAGAGACTTGAATCCACTCCGCCAGACATGCCGACGAGAACTTTTGGGTTAATGGATGACACAGAGGAAGAATTTAACAAACTTTTGTGGAATTGTCCACAGTTGAATATCGACTCGATCGATTTGAAGATAGCCTAATCTCGATCAAAGTCATGTTGACTCAATTCGATCGACGCTTTCATAAAATCGGTCAAAAACTTGGCATTGCCTAAATCAGGCAAAAAAAATCACCGACTTGAGTCGGGGATTTTTTATCTCTTTACGACCAGAGAAAAGATTTGTCCGGACAGAAACACTTATATCAACCGGATACTTTCTTCAACCTCTGGCAACAAAATCCCTTCTTTTGCATTTTGATACGCTAGAGCGCTTGAAGCCTCAGGATGCCCTTGATATTTTCGATAAAGTGGCCTAATCCAATCTACTAACTCTCCATCATGGTCTAGCACCCGACTATTATTATTGCTCCTCCTGCTAATGTCAGACATTAAAATTGTGCCTAATTCATCCGTATATTTTCCTCCGCTAGCCTCCACTAGATAATCAAAAATGTCAGGATCAGACTCTTGACGAAGACGTTGCATAGTCTCTACAAACCGCCGCGTCTCGGGCGTCAGCGTAAATGCCAGGATTCGCTCCATGCTAATCGTGTCGTTCTCGTCAAGCCCAAGAGATATACGTTGTTCTTTAACTATAAAGCCAGCTCCCCCTCGTCCGGCGGCTAATACTTCGGGGGTAATCTCCTGCCATTTTTTCTCGTCATTAAACTCCTCACAAAATTTTGGCGCGAGTGCAAGTTCAGGAAAACGAAGCAATAACTCAGCTTTTTCTTTTTCCCATACTAGTTGCGCACTTGATTTTTCTGTTTCTGGTTCATGGACAATTTCTGACATATCCATTGGCATCTCTCTCATAAAAGTGGTGTAAATGAATCTTACCCAAAAGCTTATCACTATATTCTTTTTCCGACTAGGTATTTGTAACAGTGTCAAACACTCGAAACAAAAACGCCAGTAAAAACTGGTTGTTTTGGTATGTCTTTATAAAGACAGGCGGCCCATGGACGAAAGTCCAGGGGTCGCGAAGCAGGGGCAGAAGTTGAGGTGTCAGGCCTCAGGGTACTCGTCGACGGACGATGTATGATGCCTGGTATTGATGCTGGCGCGGAGGGCGTTGGCGCCGAGGTACTCGGTCAGGGATCCGTAGTTGGCGGAGAGTGAAGAATCCACTCCGCCAGACATGCCGACGAGAACTTTGCGTCTATTGGCCATATATGGAAACTCTGAAATGCACGCGACCCCCGTAAGCTTGTACGAGGGTCGCTACGTGGAAAAAGAGGCTGGCTACTTATGAACGCCGTGATGACGCATCAGAAAGGCCTTGCATACCGCACCGTGGCGCGATAGAACCCGATGCGGTTCTCGGATTATGCCTGCCTTGCTGATTGAGTAGACGAGGATCGAGAAAATCACAGGAAGTGGATGCGCAGTGCTAGAGTGAATTGTCGCGCGGTGCCAGACAGGACCGTCCTTGCTTCCTTGCCTGAAGCTGAAACGCCACACCCGATCATCAGATCCACTACCGCTCTTGTTCATGCTGACCACCATGACCGATGGCTTATTCCTCATTACGCCAGCAAGGATTTCTGCGGGGCTGACGGTGATGATACGTTTGTTTTCGAGCCACTCTGAAAAGCAGTCGAATAATGAATAAATTGGCGGGACCCAAAGCATACTCACCTCGATCTGAACGTTGGTATACACCATTAGAAAATTACAGTCAAGATGATCGTGGCAATAATGATGCGATAAACCGCAAACCATACGTAGCTTGTTTTTGAAATAAATCGCAACAACCAACGGATGCTAAAAATGCCTGCCACGAGCGCGGAGACAAAGCCGAAAAGCATTGGCAACCAATCTACCGAGGCTCCACTCGAGATGATTTTGGCGGAAGTGAAGGCCACAGCGCCAGCAATTGCAGGGATGCTTAACAAAAATGAAAAACGCGCCGCCTGAATGCGATCCATACCTGTAAAGAGTCCGGCCGAAATCGTAATACCGCTACGAGAGGTACCTGGAATTAGAGCAATCGCCTGACCGATACCGGCAACGATCGCTTGCTTCCATCCGACAGAGGTATACGTTTTGCGCTTGGCCGCCACTTTGTCGGCGATGGCAAGCACGAGGCCCCAAAAAATCAAACTCACCGCGATCAACTTCGCCGATCGAAACGTCGCCTCAATGACGTCACCAAACATCAATCCGACAATCACTGCCGGAATCGTCGCCACAATAATCATCAGCGCTAACTTTCTATTGGCAACGTCGTCCACCGTACTTTTACTAGCCGGCCGGCTACTAAAAAAACGTAGGCAGCTTATGAGCATTCCTTTAATCTCTGACCAGAAGACATAGACGATGGCAATCAGCGTTGCCAAATGCATCGCCACATCAAACACTAATCCATGATCAGCCCAGCCAAAAATCTGTGGCACCAAAATTAAATGCCCTGAACTCGAGATCGGTAAAAACTCGCTGATGCCCTGAACGACGCCTAACACCAACGCTTGAATGATACTCATGCAGAGGTAATCTATTTACTTAGCCAATCAATAATCCGCTCCGTCAAATCCGCTTGTTTGGTGAGCATCGTTTCCGCATGACCCGCGCCGCTCAACAACCACAAATCTGTCTTGTCTGGATTCAACTGATGCAGGGCCTGCACGCCTTCATAGGCGCGGTGCTCGTCGTCATCGCTGGCGACTAACAAGACTTTTTGATCTGGATGCAACTGTGTAATTTTATCATCAGTCGACACTCCGCGATACAACAGCCCCGGCGAAAGAGCGATCACCTTTTTCATTCCAGGATGCTGAACCGAAAACCAAATTGCCAAATTCGCGCCGATCGATCCGCCGATGATAATCGTATTTTCCTCACGCGCTCCGAGGCTTTTTAAATACTCAAACGCCGCTTCGACGTCGAGTATCTTGGCCTTGTCGTCGGTAAACGTCTCATAATCGAGCTTCCCACCCATGGTCGACTCCCCATGCCCGCGTTCGTCGATCGCCAATCCAGTAACCTCGTGCTCACCCTGCAGTTTCGTCGCCAGGGCGTCCCAACCTTCTTTAGTCGAAGGCCGCATGTGCAAAAAAATAGCAAAGCGTTCCGATCCGCCTTTGTACAAATTACCGACGATTGTGACGCCGTCGGACGTAGTGAAAGAAATCTTTTCTGACATAAACGGAAATTATTTAGTCTCCAAAAACTTAAGATAACACTCATTACAATACACCGTCCGCTCGGGAAAAGAAAAATTTCTATAAGTGACTATCGCTTGCGCGCACAATCCACAGACGGCCTCCTCAACGATTGGTGAATTAGACAATCGGATGAGTTCGGTCAGCCGTGTAACAAAGTGCTTACGCGGCAGTGGCCAATGCTTGGCCTTATACATCTGTCTCTCGACTGAAGTGATCGTGTAGTACCGCCCAATTTCAGGGTCATAGATCGCCTGGTCTGTTGGTTGCGGGCCGAGCACCTGACCACGGCGAGGATCAAACGTCGGCGCATCGTATTCACGCAGACGTTGCGCGGAATAGCTGACGTAGAGTTCCCCGGCAGAGTATTGGAATCCTGACGGAGAAAATTTGGCCTCAAAAAAACGGCCATACTCCCCACTCGCAAGCATCCTAGTTTTGAGTTCGTCTACCAGCGGCCAGTATTCCTCTTCCGTGTATTGCTTATTGAAGACGCAGAATTTTTTACGCTGAAGACCAACGCAAGCAAAACAATTTTCGCAGTCACGACAGTTGTGACAGTACTCACAAGAAATACACTTGTTTGTACCGGCGCAAAATTTGTTTTTTGCCCCGTAGCCTCCGCCGGTAGACAGGTAACAATCTTGTTCGTAACCTCCGCCAGAGGTATAGGCGCAACCGCTATTTTCCAGACCAAACCGACAACGATAACAGTCTGTCGATTTACTCTGCAAAAAACACCCGTCACAACGAACGCACCCAAACAGATGTTCCCCTTCCGCCTCGGTGTTACCAACGGAAAAGGCGAACGGCCAGACACCTTGCGATTTCCAAAGCGTGAAAAACTTTTGCCAGTATGCTTCAACGACGTCAGCATCGGATAAATCTATCTGACCAACACGTTGTTGATATTCCTCTTTGCTTAACTGCTCGTTGAACCAAATATATTTTTTATGGCGCTGATTCGTGGCGCCGAAGCAGGAGTCGCAATTCCAGCAGTCAAACAGAAATGAGGAGTTCAGACAGGCCCGCGACTCATAAACAAACTGACAATCACTGATCTCGTTGCTCCCGCCGCACTGATAAGATCGCGCCACCTGAATACCGTTGCCGACGTCAATGCAATCCTCCCCTTTAATAAGGGCGTAGGTATAAAAACAACGGTTAAGTAAATGCGAACCGGCGACGCAATAGCAATTCTGTACGCCAACACACCCAATGGCAATGGAGTTAACGGCTTGCACACAGCGTGTTGGATTATGGGGAACGGTCGTTACCAAGTCCCACAGTTGATCCATCACTGATCGAGTCGGATCAATCTCTTGCGCCGCACTAGTATAATCCGCCGAAGCCCACTCGTCTTCGCTGACGATGGGAATCGGATTGTCCGGATGAATCGCGGAGAGAAGCGGCCGACCGGTCGTCATGTGAGGCTTCCAGAAAAAGGCCAAACCGGTGTTGAAGCCATTCAAATAGTCAAGCAATTTATCCGGCTCCATGCCGATCGGCGGTACCTGAAATTTGCGACAAATTTCGGCATCATTATCTTGCGGCATGACGTCAATAATCATTTTAATTTTGCTGTCGAAGTTCGGAGTCTTGGACATATCAGCCATTTTGTTCGATAAACTTGAGGTAATCCTCTCGACAGTATACATGACGCTCGGTAAAAAGATTGTTGACGTAAGTGGTGACCGGCTTGCCGCAATCAAAGCAGGTGTTTTCCATTTTGACCGGTGTGTTGGACATATTGACAAATTCTGAAAGAATGGTATCTTATAGTCATCACTACGAAAAGGACCCTTATGCAGTTTCGTCTGCATCGGGGGCCTTTTCATTTTTGGCCTATACGAGGTCGATAATCCATCAGGTATCCAATCGCCACGTTCGTCCTTTTCAGAAGAATAGAACAGTGCTTGTTTGGAGAAAGAATCGAGACCAACTTTCTTTTTTCACTCAAAAATACAACCAAACTGGCATAGTCACCATCTCCAGAAACAATAATGGCCTTGTCACAATTTTGTTCATAAACATCAACAACAGCTCACACCGTACTTTTCTTCCAACCAGACACGAAAGCGACGATAATCAAGTTTCCAGCCGTCTCCAGCCACACCTTTGTAGAGATTAGCACCATCGATGTAAGCAAAGTTATTTCTAGACAGGGACATACTTATCCGTTAGATTCAATAAACTTTAAATAACACGCCTTACAATAAACGGTGCGTTTAGAGTAAATAGTGCTTGAGCTGGTCATAATCTCCTTGTTGCACTTGGCACAACGCGCTGACTCCTGGATGGGTCCGTTGCAGGAAGCGACTATATCCTTCAGCCGCGACGTGTAGTGCCGAAGCGGGAATGGATAGCCGTGTTCTTTTCGATAAGCAAGCTCTTGAGCGTTTACTGCATAACGCCGATTGGCTTCAGCGTCAAAAAATTGCTTCCCGACCCATTCATCAGTTATATCCACAATCCGATCAGGGACTTCGTCAACATTTGATGTCGGAGCGTTAACGTCGTACGGCGCGAAGCGCATTCCCGCGATTGGATCCAAATCGAGTCCTCCGAGCTTGGTGAGTTCTTCCTTCGTCAACGGAGCAACGACATAGCCGTAGCCGTATTTCATGCCGAGCGGAGAATAAGCCGCCGGGAAAAATCGTCCATACTCTCCCCGCTCCAGCATGGCACATTTGATTTCGTCGACAAGTCGCCAATAATCTTGTTCACTGTACTGCTTGTTGAAAATATTAAACTTCTTGCGGTTGAGTCCGACACAACCAAAACAATGCTCGCAGTTGTAGCAATTGACCACGTACTCGCAATCCTGCGACTGGTAGGCAACGAAAGAAAACTTGATGTTGTGCGAAGCGAGGGCCACACTGACGCCATAACAATCGTTGGAATTATAGGAGATGACCACGGTATCCAAGTGCTCGGAATCAAAAATGTTCCAGCCGTTTTGAATATTACGGGAGTTGTCCATCAAAAATCCAGAACAGTCGAGACAATCCATCATTCCCTCCCCAACACAGTTCTGCACATTGACACTGAAGTTTTCCGGCCAAATGGTTTTTTCACCTACCAGATGACGGAAGGTAGTTTTCCATTGTTCAAACTGTGCTGTCGAGGACAAATCAATTTCCGCCATGCGCTTTTGATATTCTTCTTTGTTCAATTGTTCATTCATGAAAACGTACTGCTTGTGGCGCAAGTTTGATGAACAAAAACACTCTTCGCAATTCTGACAATCAAACAAAAATGCCGAGTTGATGCACTGGTTGCACTCAAAAATGCTGACGCAGTTATTGCAGCTAACAGACTTGGCCGAAGCAAAAACGTTTTCACAGCGTAGTAAAAACGGCGCGTCCATCACCCGTTCGCTGTACTGGGTGCGGAAGGCGTACCAACTATCTTTGACCATTTTACTGCCAAAAACCATGTAGGAGTCAACACAGTCAACTATGCCACATCCAACACAATTAACTGAACCGTGGGTTGATAGCGCAGGATATGGCACGCGATCGAACAGCGGCTTGGTTTGCTCTAGGATGGGTTTGGCAAGATCAACATCGAGCGGATGCTCCGCACCCCAATCTTTTTCAAACCACTCTTTGTCAGTTATGGCTGGACTAAAAGAATCTGGATGGATGCCAGACAGAATCGCTTTACCGGTTTGAAAATGCGGCTTCCACCACAAATCAATCCCCGCGCCCCAACCGGCGAGCTCTTTCATGCGAATCGTTGGCGAATAAATCGGCGGTGGCACTCCCCAACCGCGATACCGCTCAATGTCTTCGCTCGTGAGTATCCACGTTTCCCCCGAAATCGGACACACCCGCTCGCCGGGTTTGGTAGCGTCGAGGATGGCTTTTACCTTCAAGTCAAAATTTGGAGTCCTATTCATAAATTTTGACGCAGTCCTTACGTAGCTCTGCAAGAGCGAAGTGGGATGCGTCGTAATTGGGCGTTTTGGACATATTAGCGAGTTTCGATAAACGCCAAATAACAGGATTTGCAATATAATTTTCGATTTGGATACGTCATATTCTTGGCAACGCGTATTTGTTGGTTGCACTTTTCACAGTGTCCGTCCTCAAAAACAGCCATGCTCATTTCGTGGTAATGATCTGTCAGTCGACGCGTCGGATGTTTGCGCGGCGGTGCTACACCGAGCCTGGCGTACAGTTCGAGCTCGGTCTTTTGATAACTAAAACGACGATTTGCAGCGGGATCGAAGTACGGTTTGCCAGTCACCTCTTCGATTGAGTCGATGCGGTCTGGAATTGAGTCGAGTGAATGCAGGGACGCGGAATCAACAATTGGGCCTTCAGACCCCTCTGCGCCGACCGGAAAGTCGACGGCACCAAGCTTCAAACACTCATCCTTGCTCGCTCCGTACAACACCCGAGCACCAGAGCCGCTCCAGTGTTGAGTCCCAAACTTCATAGGTGGCAGCTCGCCGTATTCTCCACGGTCAAGCATGGCACACTTCAGTTCATCAAGGACCTTCCAGTACTCCTCTTCCGTGTATTGCTTGTTCAAAATACAAAACTTCTTGTGACGCAGACCGATACAACCAAAGCAATTCTCGCAATCAAAACAAACATTGCAATATTCGGTATTCATGTTACGAGCTAGGATAGACAAGGCGAAGCGCACCTGTGAGCACTGCTCTTGTCCAATCCCGTAATAACAATCCGAGGCGCCAATCGGCGCGCAGACGGTGTAGCAATCATGCGACGGTAAGCCAAAGGCGTAGCAGCTGTTATCTAAATTACGACAGCCACGCATGATGTAGTAGCCGTCACGCACATCTGTCGACTCAATAATGTATTCTCCGCTTGAGTCGACGGCATTGACATTAAAATTCTCCGGCCAGACAGTTTGTGTCTGCATCAACTCCGAAAAATGTTGCTGTATCTCATCAAGTGCCTCACGTGAGCGAAGGTCAATCTCGGCAAAACGTCGCTCCCACTCTTCCTTGCTCAACTGCTCATTGAACCATAAATACTTTTTATTCCGTTGATTGGTAGCACCAAAACAGAACTCACAGTTTCGGCAATCAAAAAGAAAATGCAAGTTTATGCAGTCATAACATTCCAGCAAAAAACGGCAATTAAAAATACGCTGGCTGTGCACCACTGCGTATGACTGTCTGACATTTTCCACGGCGACGAGTTCAGCCGAATCCTCCACATCATGGGCATTCCCGCAAAAGAAGGAGCGCTTGGACTTACAGGCCAGCACAAAGTAGCTGTCTTGATCACCAAACGAAATAAAAGCCACCGAGTTTTCCGGGACCTTATAATTAAAGGTAGCGGCAACAGGAACACGTCGACTCAGTGCGTAGAGTTGGTCAAAAAAAGAATTTGATGCCTGCAAATTTTGTCCGTGAGAAATGAAATCTCGATTAAACCATTCCAAATCTGGGAGGACACGAATGCCTGAGGCGGGGTGGGTTGTGGAGATAATTGGCGCGCCCGTGTCGGCGTGCTTGTTGTACCACATGTCAAAAACAACAAAGTATCCCATAACCAGTTTGATGCGCGCACTTGGAGAATACTTCGACGGCGGGACATTGAACTTCCTGTACCACCCAATCTCCTCCTCCGTCATCATCCACTTCTCGCCCGTGATAGCACAAACCCGCTCCCCGGGCGTGAGCCCGTCGAGGATGGCTTTTACTTTGGCGTCGTAGTTGGGGGTGTTACTCATATCATCCATTCTTTTCCACAAACGCCGTATAACAGGCTCTGCAATAAATGCGGCGGTGGGGGTAGCGAATATTTTTGGCGATGGTGACCGCTTGTTGGCATTTGGTACAGCTGGCAGGTTCGAAGGCCGCCACCTGGCCGGCGTGAGAAACTTCATGCAGACGGCGAATAAAATGGATGTTTGGCGGGGCAACACGCAGGCGGCGGTAATGCTCCACTTCTGGACGCAAAAAGGTGAAAGTGCGTTTGGAAACTTCGTCGTAAATGGGTACGCCGACCCATTCGTCCGTTAAATCATCAATCGCGTCCGGAATGTCCTCGCGCTTGCGAGCCTTGCTTGGATCAATGCGATCGGCTCCGGTGGCTCCATCGTCTTCGGCGCCAAACAAATTCCCTCCAAACATGGCCAGCTCCTCGGGTGAAGCGCCGGTATAGACCACCGCGCCAGACTCTGGCACGAAAGTCGTCGACAACGCAGTTGGCAAATACGTTCCATATTCTCCCCTCTCCAACATCGCCGATTTGATTTCATCGACGATTCTCCAATATTCCTCCTCCGTGTACTGTTTGTTGAAAATACAAAACCGTTTTTTCTTCAGACCTACACACCCAAAACAATCGCGTAGATCCGACGACATGACGCAGAACTCGCAGTTATCCAAACGGAACGAGCGGTAAGAAAAATTACTTTTGCTCGAGTTTGGACAAGCCACGGACATATAGCAATCACTGCTGTCGATCGATCCCCACATGTTAGCGTTGTGTTGATTGAGTCCATAAGACCACGCACTGCGATACTGATCGGTCGGAGCGTCTGCGGCGGCAAAGCATTGCTGTGAGCGCACAGCGTTAACCAAATATTCACCAACGGATTCTTGGGTGTTGACGTTGAAGTTTTCCGGCCAAACGCCTTCCTTGGCGAGCAGTGCATCGAATTGCTGGCTGTATTTTTCCACTTCCGATCGCTTGCCAAGATCAATCGTCAACATTCGGGCTTCGTACTCGGCCCTGCTCAACTGCTCATTCATGAACAGGTATTGACGATTGCGTTTGTTGACGACCCCAAAACAATTTTGGCAATTACGGCAGTCAAACAAAAAGGCACTGTCGATACAATCCAACGACTCACGAACATAGCGACAGCGAAACAGACGGTCGGATTTCAAAATCCAATGACTGTCGGTGATTTGATTGGTGAGCCACAAGAGCGACGAACCTTCAGCTTGAAAGGCGCCAGCAGAAAAGAAACAGCGCTCGGACTGACATGCGAAAGTGAAGTAGCTATTGCGATCGCCAAAGGAGAAAAGAGTGATCGAGTTCTCCGGTGGCTGGCGATCAAACGTCGCCATAAAAGGAACACAGAGTTCGAGAGCGCGAAGCTGATCGAAAAACGATTTGGTCGGATCGACATCGGCAGTGATGGTGGAAAAATCTTTAGCATGCCATTCGACGTCGGGCAGAACGCGGATCCCGGAAGCGGGATGATGAAAACTGAGCACCGGCTTCCCCGTCTCGGCGTGCTTATTCCACCAAAATTGAAATCCGGCATCATAAAATGCCATCCACTTCCATAAAGCGTTGGTGCAAATCTTCAGTGGCGGTACATTGAAGCGACGGTAAATCTCCAGCTCCTTGGAGTCCTGCGTCCACTTCTCTCCTGTGATCGCACAAACACGCTCACCAAGCGTTGTGGCATCGAGGATCGCTTTTACTTTAGCATCGTAGTTGGGAGTGGAAGCCATATTTTAATATAATTTTTACTGTGGTGGGGGCGGTTTGATACGAAACCTGGATTGCTACCCATGGTTTCCGGGGTTCAAATCCCCGCGCCTCCACCACAAACAGTTTGACGACAATCCTAAATTAGGATACTCTTGATTTAGGTAGCAATCCAGGTCACTCGTACCGAATCGAGACTGCCAACTCCCCGCGCAAGCGGGGTTTTGGTTTTATCCGTGAACTTCAAGATACTTCAAATAACATACATTGCAATAAACCTTACGCTCAGGATACGCGCGATTGGTGGCCATGACAACCTGCTTGGCACAGGAGAAACAGGTCTGCTCAATGAAGGGACCGCTACTCATAGAATAGAACAAGTCGAGCATGCGGGCGGTGAAGTGTCGGCGCGGAGCGGCTAGGTTAAACTTTTTAAGATAGTTGACTTCAGCCTTGGTAAGGGCGAACGGGCGATTGATGGCGCGATCAGCAATAGGCTTACCGATCCAGTCGTCGTCGAGGTCGCGAATATGATCAGGTAGTTGATCGACTTCGCGCATCCGCGGATCATCAAGTGACAGCGTGCCAAATGCGCCGTCGGCGGAGGCCTCGAAGTGGTCGCGTCCGACCACATCCCAATCTTCAATCGTCGCACCAAAATACATCACCGGCCCGGAATCAGGATAATAGTTGAATCCAAAGTTGATCGGAAACGGACGGCCATATTCGTCGTGCTCAAGCATGGCGCACTTGATCTCGTCGAGGACCTTCCAATATTCTTCTTCAGCATACGCTTTGTTAAAAATATGGAATTGCTTTTTGCGCAGACCGACACAACCGAAACAATCGGTACAGTCGTAGCAGTTCATGCTGTACTCTAAATTGTCACAACGCACGAGCGTACAAGAAAATCGTGAGTTCGACGTATTGCCAACGGGCCCAGATTGATAATTATGCTCGCCAGGAATGGCGCAACTAAAAGCGTTGTCATTGCCATTATACAAACCGTAGCAAAAATATCCGCCGTGACTATCGATGCCGTACAAGCAATGTTGTAAATCACTGCACTTGATTAAGTAATCGCCCAAGCAGTCTTCTGAGCCTTCGTTAAAATTCTGCGGCCAAATGGCTTCTTCGCGAATCAATTTGGTAAAACGATCAAATGTCGCAGTCATTTGCGCATAGCTTCCAAGATCAACTTCTGCCCGTCGGCGTTCCCATTCTTCCTTATTCAACTGCTCATTAAACCAGACGTATTTGCGATTACGTTTATTGGCGGCACCAAAACAGAACTCGCAGTTACGACAATCAAACAAAAAAGACGAGCTCATGCAATCGCGCGACTCGTAAATAAACTGACAGCCATGCAAACGCAACGAATGATTGATGTGGTAAGAATCCGTCACGTTGATGCCACCGTTAGCGTCCATGGTGCGCGTGCCAAACTGGGTGTCGAGCAAGTAAAACGAATCCTCCGATTGCGACGCAGAGACAAAATAACCATTACGATCGCCGAGCGAAACCGTGGCGATGGAATTCTCTGGATCAACAAAGTTGCGCGTGGCGTTAATCGGCACGTCAAGTTGAAGCGCGCGGAATTGATCGAGGAACGATCGACTCGAGTCAATCGCACGTCCATAATCCGCCATCTCACGCTCAAACCACTCCTTGTCCGGCAAGACCTTAATCTTCGAAGCCGGATGGACATAGCTCAACACCGGCGCGCCGGTTTCTGGATGCTTATTCCACCACCACTGATACACGGCAAAAAAGTTGGTCATGTGCCACATGCGCACGCGCGGCGAAAACGGTGACGGTGGCACGTTGAACTTTTTGTACCAAGAAATCTCCTCGGCATCCATCATCCACTTCTCCCCGGTCATTTCACACACCCGTTCGCCGGGCTGCGTGGCGTCGAGGATCGCTTTTACTTTTGAGTCAAAAATTGGGGTCTTACTCATATATTTTTGACGAAATCCCTCGTAGCTCCGAAGGAGCGAAGTGGGATGAGTCGTAGTTAGGAGTGTTTGACATATTCCGCTCTTATTGGTATCATCTTTATAGATCACGAATGGAAAGCAAGCCCTATAAGGTTCCGTCCTTATGGGGCCCTTTCTTTTTGTATTCAAGAAGTGTCTGCAAATCGTTCATAAAACGATGAAATTTCCAGAATATATTGTACTTCAATAGAGCCGAATACTTTTTTCGATTGGGAATGAGCAAACACTTGAGTTTTCCCTGTTCAACAAAATACTTTGCAAGACACTGAAAATCGCCGTCTCCCGTTACAATAACGGCCTGATCGTAATTCGGATATTCAATCATCGCATGCAAAACCAATTCTGCATCGCAGTTTCCTTTCACTGTTCCGTCAGCATGAACTAGCGTCGGCTTAAAAACGCAAATAAATCCACACTTCTGAAGTCTAGTATAGAGGGCCTGGTTTCCGGAAACAAAACCAATAAACATGTAAGCCTGCGAAACCCCGTACTTCTCTTTCAGATAAACCCTAAACTTAGCAAAATCTATCTTCCATCCAAGCTCACGAATAGCCAAATTCAAGTTCTGACTATCAATAAAAGCGTAATTGTTTTGCTTCGTATTCATAACGAAAGATTTGGATCCGCCTCGAGTGTGAGAGGGTCGGAGGTCTCATCACGCAAAAGTTTGAAGTAGCCCGCCGCCGCGATCATACCTGCGTTGTCGGTCGTATATTTCATCGGCGGAATAACATAGAGCGTTTTAGGAGAGCTCTTCTTGATCGCATTGCCGAGCTTTTTTCGTAACTGCACATTTGCAGAGACACCGCCTCCAAGTAAAACGGTCTTTGGTTTCATCTGTTCAATTGCTCGGGTTGTTTTGCCGACAAGCACACCAACGGCAGCTGCCTGAAAACTGGCACACAGATCAGCTTTTGTTTTTGCAGAAGGATTTTTTTTGAGCTCACGAATAGTGTACAACACCGCCGTCTTCAACCCGGAAAAGCTAAAGTCAAAGTCATCGGAATCGAGCATCGGGCGAGGTAGATCAAACCGTTTCTCATCACCTTTCAACGCCATTTTAGCAACCTCCGGACCTCCGGGATACCCGAGTCCCAACATCTTGGCGACTTTATCAAACGCCTCGCCAGCGGCATCGTCGCGCGTTTCGCCAACGAGCTCATACATCCCATGCCTGGGCATAAAAATAATCTCGGTATGACCACCCGAAACAATCAAACAGAGTGCTGGAAAGACAATCGGTTTTTGACGCGCTGTGCGATCAAGCCAATTTGCGTAAATATGTCCTTCGAGATGATTAACTCCGATGAGCGGTTTGTCCCAGATGGTTGCGAGCGTCTTAGCGGACTCAACACCAACACGCAGGGCTCCAACAAGACCAGGGCCGTAGGTCACGGCAACCGCATCAATTCCCTTTCCGTCCCGAGTGACTACCCGCTCAAGCATCGGCATCAGAAACTCAACGTGACGCCGTGCCGCAACTTCTGGCACGACGCCTCCAAATTTTGCGTGCTCTTTCATCTGTGAGTTCGTCAGTTGCGCCTTCAGCCTGACACGTTCCCCTTGGCCTTCGACAATCGCCACTGACGTTTCATCACAGCTTGTTTCAATTCCAAGAATGCGCATACCACTGTACCTTACACAATAATCTCATCCATGGAAATCTTCTGCGCCTCCTGCCTTTTTTGTTCTTCCGCATCGCCTCCCTCAAGCTGTTTTTCCACTTCTTCCCGACGCCGTGCATATTTCTCTCGACTCTGCATCATAATCTTTTCCGTGAATGGAGTATGTTTTGGTGGATTGACAGAAAGGACATCTGCCGAGAATGGATCCCAACGACGTCCATCAATAGTCATCTTCACATAAACCTCGCGCTCGGATAAGTTAATCATATCCTGCACCTCAAACACGGGCTTCATCTCCATCTCCATAATCGCCGCGTCTTCCGCGCTGATTTGAAAAACGACTATACTGGCCACGTTGCCAAACAGTGACGAACGCAAACTCGCCGAGAGCTGGGAAAGATTTTGATTGGCGACTGTGAGATTGAGTCCAAACTTGCGTGCCTCGGCCAAAATATTCTCAAAAGTCTTTGTGGCAATATTCTGAAACTCATCAACGTACAAGTAGTATGGCGTGCGCTCTTTTTCCGGCAGTCGGATTCGTTGCATCGAGGCTTGATAAAGTTTGGTGATGAGCACCGCTCCGAAAAAGGCACTTTTATCATCCCCAATACGCCCCTTTGAAAGGTTGACCAGTAAAATCTGTTTTTTACGCATGATCTCGTAAAGGTCAACCTTGCTCTCTTGCTGACCAAAAATATTGCGCATCAAGGGATCGGCAAGCAATTGCCCGAGTTTGTTGAGCAACGGCGACACTGCCTCGGCATCATAACGTTGCGACCACTCTGGAAACTCAATCGCCCAAAAACGCCGGACGACAGTGTCCTTGATGTGCTCAATCACCTTACTGCGATAAGGGCCACTTGAAAGCAGAGACACCATGCCGTTGAGAGTGCCTTTCGGATAATCAATCATGGCCAGCGTTGAGAAACGAAGCAAGTGTTCAATGCGTGGTGACCAATCGCTGGCAAATTGCTTTTTAAAAATCTCGATGATGGAATCCGTCACCATGTGTTTGTCTTCATCCGCCACGTTGGCGATTGGGTTGAATGAGATGGGAAAATCACGATCCGCAGGATCTATGATCACAACATCATTGATGCGATTTTCTGGCACAAACTCGATGATGGCGCTGATCAAATCTCCGTGTGGATCAATCACCCCGACGCCGTGTCCATAATGAATGTCCGCGCGAATAAGCTGTTCCAGCAATTTTGTTTTTCCAACACCGCTCTTACCAATGACGTACAGGTGACGACGGCGATCCTTTCGTTTGATGCCAAAAATATAACGCGCCGAGGCATAACCGCGACTGTAATTCGTCTGACCAAACAAGGAAATATCTGCATCAGAGACGGCCCCGCGCATCGGAAGCGTTTCCGGCGGCTCGTGACGACGGGCCACGAACGCCTCAAATTCAGACGCTTGCTTTGGCGCCACCACTGGCTGTGGTTGAACGGAGCTGAAAGCTCCAGAGTAGTCATCTTGATTTGAAGGCATACTTACCACGGGAATAATTCGTCCCCACCGGAGCTCGGCCTGGGAGTGTGTGAAGTGCTTGTACCAGTCGAAGACCCGGAGCTTGTTGAAGGGGTCAAACCTGTCGAATGATGAGCTCCACCTCCGCCATGACGCCGGCGACGGCGTTTGTGTTCCTCTGTGCTCGTGGGGCTTGGTGAGGAGGGTGTAGGCACGACAGGAGCCGGCTTCTCCGCTGTAACCGATTTGACCTCTATTTTTGGATCTCCCTTAAGCGCACTTAACGACATCGTCTCACCTACCGGCTTCTGAATCGCTTCCGTCTGTGCGAGTTTTGGTGTCTCGGACTCCTTCTTTTCCTCCGGTTTTTTTACCTCGGGTGGTTTGCCTGCTTTGCGTTCCGCCCTCACCAACTCAATACACGTCTCACAATAAATTGGACGACTTTTATCGAGCTCAACTGGCAAAAGTAACTTCTTGCCACAACGCGTACACTCATACTCATTGAGCTTTCGTCCTTGCTTCTCCTCTCGAAGTCCAAGCGCCGCTACTGCCGAGGGTGTTGCTCCTTCCGGTCTTGACTCGCTCCATGAAATAATTGAGTTCTCAACCTCCTCGCGCTTGTGGCCATACTTTCTGCGCGAGGCGTCAATCACACGCTGTAAACTGTTCGTTTTCGCCGCAATCGGGGGCAAGGTCGTTGCTGAAAACGCATCAGAGGCAATTCCGTCAATCATCAGCTTCAAATAAATATGAAACTTTGGAAGATTCACCAAATCTTCCTCCAAAAAACGTGGAGCGAATTCGATGGCAAGTTTCTCTGCGTCTCCAGCGCCTACACGATATGAAACTATCGTCCCCACGTTGCCAAACACGGCCGCCGCGACCTCCTCCTCAAGCTGTTCTACGTACTGGTGAGCCATGATAAGAGCAAGGCGATATTTACGCGCCTCGGACAAGATGTTCGCAAATGACTCGGTGGCAAAGTTTTGAAACTCGTCAATATAGAGATAGAAATCTTGACGGTCCTTTTCCAGCATATCCACGCGCTCCATTGCCGAAAGTTGCATTTTGGTAATGAGCATACCGCCCATGAGACGCGAGGCGTCCTCACCAATGCGACCCTTGGCAAGGTTGATAATGAAAATTTTACGCGTGTCCATCATCTCGCGCGGTACGATTGAGGAGACTGGTTGACCGACTATGTTGCGAATGAGTGACGTTGATAAAAACTGACCAACTTTGTTTTGAATTGGGGCGATAGCCTCACTGCGAAATTTAACGTCCCACTGCTCGAACTCTGTGATCCAAAAAGACTTGACCACAGGGTCTCGCAAATTGACAATGATGCTACGACGAAAATGTTGGTCAACGAGAATACGATTGATGCCGAGCAATGTGTTCCCCGGATTCTCGAGCAAGGCCAGAATACAATTATTCATGATATGCTCCATGCGCGCGCTCCACACATCTGGCCAAATCTTTTTGAAGACTCCCATCAGACCACTGGCGATCAAGTGCTTGTGTGTGTCGTCTTCTGACTCCAAAATATTAAACGACGTCGGAAAATCCATATCCGCCGGATTAAAGTAGACAACATCTTCAATACGATGATCTGGAATGTAATCAATAATTTTTTCGGCAAAATCTCCGTGCGGATCCACAATCGCAAGTCCGTGCCCCTTATAGATATCCGCCAGTACCATATTTTCAAGAAGCGTCGTTTTTCCGACGCCGGTTTTGCCGATCAGATACATATGACGGCGGCGGTCATCCGTTTTGATACCAAACTTGCGCATCTGATTACGAAAATTCGTGCGCGCAAAATAAATGACATCATTTTCATGGTCGTGGTCGTATGAAGGTGGCGTCGGAAACGTGGTCATAATAAAAGAGACAAATTGGAGAGAAGATTAGATGGCGTCTCTAGATTGAGGCGGATCGGAAAGACCAACATCCTCGAGCTCAACATCGGGGTCAAGCAGAACACGGAGCACATCCGGAATCTCTTTTGGTTTTACGACCGTTCTTTGTGCATCCAACGCTTTTGGTTTTTCAACCTTCTCATGCCTTTCAACCTTCTCAACCTTTCGCACCATCGCCGGCAACCGTGGCTCGACCACCTCAACTGGCAGTATCTCCAGCACGTGCTGAAGACGAGCTGGCGTCATGATGTCAGGAGTAAGCTCATCTGCAATCTCCAATTGCACCGGCGGTTCAGCGCGCTTTGCAAGGGTCTTCTTAACGGACGGCGCGAGAACCAAAATTGACGGCATGTGCCAAAGCGTGGCGAGCTCCTCCGTATTCAGAATGAATGGTTTGCCACCACGTTCACCATCACGCTTTTTGTACGCTCGCACCACGTTTGTCGCGCGAATTTCCTTAAACCACTTCTGCCAAAAATAGTCATCCTTCGGATTTACGCTTTTAACACGACCAAAGGCATTACTATCGAGATGTGCAAATTGATAAAATACGCCCTTGAGCATTTTATCGCGCGCGCTTTTATTCCACGACGCGTGCTTGGCAATATAGACGTGGCGGATTTTCACCCGACATCCAGGCTTGCCGATTTTCTGCGAAACAAGATCAAGCCTCACTTTGTCGAGTGGTGTTGAACGCAAAAATTTCCACGGATCCTCCTTTTTCTCTTCAGCGTGTTCCCCGCCGCCAAAACCGATTGCCTGAAACGCAACTTGCTCTGACAACGACTTCAGCCCTGAAACGACCCCACCAAAAACCGAAGTCTTGTGCGCGTTTTTCTCTGGTTTCCCAATAGTCTCGTTAATATATTTCACTCCAACCTTGACCCAATGTTGCTCCGGATCATTCTGGACGATAATCTGCGTCCATAACTGCTCGCCGGGCTTCAACTTCGCATACTGCTCGAGCGTCAGCCCAATCGTGTCTTTGAGTTCCTGCGAAAGACGATGTTCAAACATTTGATAGGTACGAATTGGGAAATGATTATCATTTTTGAGTTTTAGCTCACAGCCCCACGCACGATAATTCTCGTCTGGGTATTTGTCCGGCGCCGAGGTCGCGTAATCCTCGGCTTCTGTGATTTCAATATCTGGATAAGCTGAATAAAGACCGGCCTCAACCAGGTCGCGATACTTTTTCGGCACGCGGACAAAAAACTGAATATAACCGCCGATACTCACAAGCTCAAAACTAAAAATCGGCGAGACCTCACCGTCAATCCATTTTTCACGAAAATTCGGACCTCCCCAAACAGCCGCGATAGTCGCAAAAACGTGCTCCATTGCCATAGGGCTCTGCTCTGTCATTTTCGGAGCGTCAATCGCAAGTAAAACGTAATTTTGGTGCAAACGATAATGCTCCTGGCGGTGATGCAACCAAACTTCAAGAAAGCCCCACACAAGCACTCCAAAAATCGGAATCCATCCGACATAAACCAATAAGTTGGTCAGCAGGATATCCGGTCGTGCAAGTAGGGCCTCAATTCCGGAAAGATCAAACGTGATTGCAAAAAACGGCATGGCCAGCTAGACTATTGTGTAAAGAGTCTTTATTTTATCACATCATGCCTTACGGCTCCACTTTTCCCACACAATAAGCAATGGACTCGCGATAAAAATTGACGAATACGTTCCGGAAATGATGCCGACGATCAGTGCAAGAGCAAACGCGCGCGTTGTTTCACCGCCGAAAAATAAAATAGCAAAAAGCGCGAGCAGTGTCGTGACCGAAGTGTTAATGGAGCGCACAGCCGTTTGACGTACACTCTTACTAACGGTTTCTTCCAGACTCTCCGCACTCGATCTATGCATCAAATTCTCACGCACACGGTCAAACACTATAATCGTATCGTTGATTGAGTATCCAAGCACTGTGAGAATCGCCGCCACAAAGGCTGAATCAATTTGATAGTTGAGGAAATACCCCAAAATAGCGAAAAGTCCAATCGGAATAATAATGTCATGGAAAGCGGCAATCATCGTGATAACGCCATACTTCCATGATGCAACCGGATCAGAAACTTTTCGGAATACATAGGTTACATAAAGTGTAATGAGTGTAAGAACGAGCACAATCGCCCAAATCGCTTTTTTAAGGAGCTCCGCACCAAACACCGGTCCAACAAGTTGATACTGCTGTTCTTCGAATGCTCCAAACTGCGCCTCAAGGTTGGAGAGCACGGCTTGATGCTCCTCCTCTGCTAGACTTGGCAGACGCACGATAAATGCGCCGCCTTCTGTTGACTGTACGCGAGTGCCTTCATAACCGAACGATACAATTGAGGAACGTACTGCATCCGTTGTAGGCGCGTTTTCGAATTGTACTGTCATGAGCGATCCGCCAGTGAAATCAATACCCATGCGCAATCCAAACACCGCAAGAGCGATGATGCTACCTCCAATCAACAAACCAGAAAGCGCAAACCATATCTTTTTCGTTTTGATAACATCAAATACCATATAAACTATTTTTTGACACCGAACAACCAGCCCAGTTTTACAAAACGCCAACCTGCAACAAGACGCAGTAAGGCGCGCGTGACAACGATTGCCGAGAACATAGACAACAGCACACCGATCGCGAGCGTGAGCGCAAAGCCTTTGATAAAGCTCGTGCTAAACCAGAACAAAATCGCGGTCGCAATGAGTGTGGTCATGTTGCCATCACGAATCGAGGTCCATGCACGCCTCATGGCCTCCTCGACTGCGGTCGGGAGATCTCGTCCAGAGTCCAACTCTTCTTTAAGACGCGCAAAAATGAGCACGTTGGCGTCAACGGCAATTCCCATGGACAAAATGAAGCCTGCAATACCCGCAAGTGTGATTGTCACATCCAAGAGCTTCCAAAAAAACAAGTTTAGTGCGACATAGAGAATGAGTGCGAGCACGGACAGAACTCCCGGCAAACGGTAGTAAAAAATCATAAACAAGATAACAAGCAAAAAACCGATGAGTCCTGCCATCAAACTCAAATCAAGTGATTCCTTACCGAGCGTTGGCCCCACTGTCTGTTGCGAGATGATTTCAAGCGGGACAGGAAGAGCTCCGGCGTTCAAACGCTGTGCCAAAAGTTTGGCCTCGGGCAATGTGAAGTTCCCTTGAATCTGTGCCTCTCCACCTACGATCTTCTCATTAACTGTTGGTGCGCTGATAACCTCACCGTCGAGAAAAATCGCGACGGGAAAACCGACGTTACGGCCTGTAATCTCTTCAAACAACTTCGCGCCATTCTCGTTGAACGTAAGAAGAATATACGGCTCATTTGTATTTGGATCAAAAACGACCTGTGCATTTTTAAGATCCTTTCCGGAAAGCTCCGTATTCTGCCACAACGCCGACTGATACGAATCGAGGTGCTCAAAGCGCGTCTCAAAAAAGAGAGCTTCTTCAAAACGATACCCAGCATCTGTTTGTTCCAAAAACTTTAAAATCGTCCAGCCGTCTGCAACATCATAAACCAACGGAAGGACTGTACCTGCGATGAGAGTGCTGTCACGAACAGCCGAGATCGCCTCGTCATAACCCTCGCCCTCTTTCACAGTAACCTCACCAGTCAGAACGCCATAACTTGATGCGATGACGGAAAGAGATTCACCAGCAAGCGCCATTTGCAAAGCCTCATCCGCTTTCTGTTGCGTGATTGTATTTGCGGAATCAATAATAGATTGTTGCGTCTCGTTAGGCTCAACATCAAAATTTGGATTCTGCTCCTTGAACTCAAGAATCGGTGTCTCACCAATGAGCTGAACGGCTTGCGTTACGTCGAGCACGCCGGCAAGCTCAATGATAATGCGATGATGGCCGTCGGTAACAGTCGTCTGCACGATAGGTTCCGCAACGCCAAACGCGTTCACGCGACGCTCAACAACGTCCTTTACGCCAGAGAGCGCAGAACCACGCTCTGCCTCGGCGATGTCGCTCATGTCGGCCTCATAGACCAAATGCGTACCGCCTCGCAGATCAAGACCCAAACGAAAATCGTCCTGCTCAAGGATGCCAAACGTATACTGCGGAAAGACCACGGCAAACGAAACAATGAACAAAAGCATTGCGCCTAAAACGCTCAAACGAACGCTCCAACGGGAAATAACACGATAACGAGGGGTCTGCATAGATTCGGCAAGTATTCTACTGCTGGTGCTTGGATTGACGCAAGGGCGTCTGTGCGCTAGTGTGACAGGCCGGAGGAAGCATGACACGATCAAAAAAAGGATTGCTCGTCTTGTGGGTCTCACGAACGACCTATAATCTCATCACTCAAGGTGAAAAAGATCTGCTAGTACGATCGGAGTGTTGGGGGCCATGCTGGTTGCGCGCCGGAGATGTTGTAGAGATTCGCGCTGTTCTCAAGAATGGCAAGATAGAAAAATTGTTGCGCCGTATTCGTACAGTACGGCGCTACGAGCAGATGATGCAGATCGTCAACAACGAGGACCTGTCGAGGCTTGCGCATGGAAGCAAGGTACAGACGCTCTCCTATTTGGCGCGTATTTTTTGTAAGGATCAGGAAGAAGGCGCGGCTGTCGTCTTTGAACTCGACCCGATGCCGACTGATACAGACAAATGAGACTGGTAGTACGTGCCAGTCTCATAAAATTCCTCCTGCAAAAGGAGGAAATAAGAGGTTAAATCAGACAGCGCTCGGCGAAGTATTTGCGTGCAGGAGAATCTCCCATTGCTTGTCTTCCTCGAGGTACTCCTCACTGCATCCACGGCAGAGCATTTCAAAGTAGAGACGACTGTTTTGTTGTCGCGTTGTCCCGACCCACCGCCCAAGCCTATCGCAGTTCGGACACTGACTTAGGAATTTGGCGATGGGCTCCGATCTTGGACGACCGAAGAGTCGCATACGCCATAGAAAATATAATTAAACCATCGCACATATCAAGAAAAAAATCAAGAGTTTTTTGGAAAGCAAATTTCCTTCATTGCCTTCCAATCATCGGCCACTCATCAATGTCGAATGTCAGCAAGAAAAAACTCTTTAACTTTCTCCATGTCAGAGACGTACATCTCAATTTCTTCGCTACCACCGATGCCTGTCTGACCAGAAACATGATTGCACTTGTAGGCAAGCTCAATTTTGCAAAACATCCTTAACCTTTTTTGCTCCAAGCGCCTCGAGTCTTTTTACAATCTCGTTTTTGTCGATGTTTAGAATATGTGTTTCAAATTCCTTTGACATAGATAAATCTGGCCGTCACCGGGAGATGGCGGCCGTCATCGGGAGACGGCCCGTGGCTAAGTTTAGCAAAATTTTCTTTAATTCCTCAACACTAAAGGCAAAATGTGCTGGTGAACCGCGTCGGAGTGTCTCCGCAGTATGGAATCCCCACGTGACAGCGATGGATGGCACGCCAACGATTACGGCCTCGCGCAAATCGCCGAGCGTGTCCGTAATTATCACCGCCTCACTCGACTCGAGCCCAAACGCTTTAAGTGCCGTTCGCATTTTGTACACCTTACTCTTCTCAATATCGGCGCCATAAAACTCCCTAAACAAACCAGCCAAGCCATATTTATTACAATAAACCTTGATAGGATCGTTCAGGCACGAGCTCACCACAATTGCTGGCAAGATGTCTGTGAGCTCACGCACCAGTTCTACCATACCAAGAACGGGTGGTAGTTCAAGCATACGTGGAATGTAACGGGCGAATAATGGATGCTCAATCGTAATGGCGTTTTGATTCTCCCGCTCCGTCACCGTTTGGTAAATGTTCCCTTCGTGCAAACGTCGAAAATCCTCCTCGCTTCCAATGTCCGGATACGCTTCAAGCGCCGACTGATACAAAATACCAAAACTATCAATGATCACCCCATCAAAATCAAATATCAAAAGTTTCATAGATTCAACATAGCTAGAATGAGAGCACTACCTCGAGCGCTTCCGGGAGTTCGGTTGTGCCATCGCCACCACCCATATGGCCTTTGTGGTGGAGTACCAGTATCTCGGCTCCAAGACGAGACTGAAACATCTTAGCATTTTCCAGAGGAACGTAGCGTAAAATTATTCCGGCTTGTTGCGATAAAAGCCGATTAAGCCTTCGGCGGTGACGTCGTTGGCTTCGACGTTGAAGTTTGCCGAAATGACGGGGGTATCGGTGACTTCACCAATGGGGAGGTCGTCGATGAAGGAACCGGAAATGTCGACGCCCCACGGCTCGTCAACGATTTTGGCACCGAGCGGACCCATGGTTTGCCACACCGCCCAGCCGCTGTTGGTGCTGGTGATGGTGTCGGAGCAAAAGAAGGTGGCCGATTCGTCGGGCTTCGTGAGCCAGTGAGTGCTCATTTCCAACTGCGAACCGCGTACGGCGGCCACTCCAGTCAGTTCGCCCACGGTCGTGCCGACCACTTCGCATGTGTTCTTGGGGCAAAGGGTGAAGCGTGGAAAAATATCACAGCCTAGCGTTTCGTCTTTGTAGGTCACCGTGCCGTCAATCAAATACTGATCAGCTGTCTGGCGGGTAAAATGCATGTCGATAATCGCCACGCCTTTGACGCCAAAATTAATCACCGACTCGTCGCCATCAAACCGCCACGAGCCACGAGCGTAAAACTCATCCGGCATTTTTGACGTTGTCGACGTTGTGCATCCAGCGCCGAGAAGCGCCAACAGACCTAGGCAAACAAAAAAAATTTTCATAGTCTGGCGTCACGCCCCATGACACTTCTTATACTTCTTTCCGGACCCACACGGACATTGGTCGTTGCGACCTACTTTTTCGACAACGTCCACGTTGCGGGGCGTGGTAGCCCCGCCTATTTGGGATGTGCCTCCGTTTGGTTGCAAGGATTTTACTTGCATCTCCTTGACCGCGCCACTCATGGTCACCCCAGCGCGTTGGAGCAGATTTGGAATACGCGCCAGAGCCTCTTTGGCTTTGGCAATATGCGCTGTCATTTTGAAAAAATTGTAAACAATATTCCCCTGAATCGCATCTTGCAAACGATCAAAGTGTAAAATCGCCTCGCGCTTGTATTCAATAAGTGGATCGCGCTGACCATACCCGCGAAGTCCGATCGAGGTGCGCAAATCACGCATCACCGTCAAATGCTCAATCCACAAATGATCGTTCGAGCGTAAAAGCATTGAGAGTTCAATGCGCATACGCTCTTTTGCGTCCGGTACTTGCTCGGCAAACTTGTTATACCCTCCAATCGCCAAGTCCATCACCCGTCGAATAAATGCATCGCGTTGCTCCGCAAGTTTCATACGATCGCGAGAGAGCGGTGTGATCAAATCATGAAGCTCCCTCTTTTGCTCATCTAACAATGGCACAATTGTTGAGACGACTTCTTGAATCTCGCGCGGATTTTCATCTGGAGTCTTCGCGTTCGGCGCGCTGACCGTTTGACCAGTATGAAAATTCACCACCTGTTCAACCTCTGCCTCTATGAGCTCAAGAATCTTTTTGCGATACGCGTCGAGAACGTCACCATCGGCAAGTCGCAAAAGCTCATCGCGACGGGCGTACATAATCTGACGATGCTTGTTGAGCACATCATCGTACTCAAGAAGATGTTTACGCGTGTCAAAGTTGTGACCCTCGAGTCGCGTCTGCGCTTGGGCGATAGAGCCAGTGACAATTTTATTCTCAATCGGCTGATCATCCGGAATACCGAGACGATCCATCATCGCGCGCACGCGATCAGAACCGAAAATGCGCATCAGATCATCTTCCATCGAAACATAAAACTGCGTCAAACCATCATCGCCCTGACGTCCAGAGCGTCCGCGCAACTGATGATCAATACGACGCGACTCATGACGCTCCGTGCCTATCACGCAAAGTCCACCACATTCTCGCACTTTTTGCGCGTCCTCGGGCGTCGGTGGGTTTCCCCCAAGAATAATGTCCACACCACGCCCGGCCATGTTCGTTGCCACCGTCACACCTCCTGGTCTTCCAGCCTGCGCAATGATCTCGCCTTCTTTTTCATGATTTTTTGCGTTCAAAATTTGATGTGGCACGCCGGCTTGCGTCAGCAATAAACCAAGGATCTCATTTTTCTCAATCGAAGCCGTGCCCAGTAGAACTGGCTGACCCATTTTGTGCCGCTCCTCTACCTCGCGCACGACGGCCTTAAACTTCCCCATCTGCGATTTATACACGCGATCCGGCAAATCACGACGTCTATTTTGTTGATTTGGTGGAATCTGCGTCACCTCGAGCTTATAGATTTTGGCAAACTCCTCCGCCTCCGTCGCCGCCGTTCCAGTCATGCCGGCGAGCTTATCGTACATGCGGAAATAATTCTGGAATGTAATGGTGGCAAGCGTTTGGCTCTCTTTACGAATCTCGACGCCCTCTTTGGCCTCGATTGCCTGATGAAGTCCGTCCGAATAACGACGACCAACCATCATCCGTCCTGTGAACTCATCAACAATAATAATCTCACCGTCCTTGACGACATACTCCTGATCATTCTTGAAAAGAGTCTCCGCTTTGAGCGCCTGCTCGAGATGATGAATGTAAGTGCTCCCAGAGGCGACGTAGAGATTTTCAACACCGAGCGCCTTCTCCATTTTGTGGATACCGGCCTCGGTGAGTGTGGCCGCACGCATCTTCTCATCAATGTTGTAATCCTCGTTGGCCACAAGCTGTTTTACGAACTGTGAAAATGTTCGATAAAGATCCGCAGACTCTTCTGCTGGCGCGCTGATGATGAGCGGTGTACGTGCCTCATCAATCAAAATCGAATCAACCTCGTCAACGATCGCATAGTTGAGTCCGCGCTGGACTTTTTCCTTAAGCGACGGCGCCATGTTGTCACGCAAATAATCAAATCCAAATTCGTTGTTTGTGCCGTAGGTGATGTCTGCTTCGTAAGCCTGTCGGCGTTCAACAGGACGCAGAAAATCCATCTGCACTTTGAATGAATCTGTCTGACGTTCTTCCTTATCTTTTGTCCCATCTGCACCATCTGTAACATCTGTCCCCACTGCCCTGAAATGCGGATCGTACACGTAACCACCCTCATGTTGAATACAGCCAACCGAAAGGCCGAGTTTGTGAAAAATTTGTCCCATCCAAACTGCGTCGCGCTTGGCAAGATAATCGTTGACAGTGACGAGATGAGCGCCTTTACCAGTCAAAGCGTTGAGGTACAACGGGGCGGTCGCGGTAAGCGTCTTTCCCTCACCTGTGCGCATCTCGGCAATGTGGCCACGATGCAGAGTGAGCGCGCCCATGAGCTGTACATCATAATGCCGTTGTCCAAGCATGCGTCGTGAAACTTCTCGAACAAGAGCAAATGCCTCGGGCAAAATACCATCGAGTGATATGCCTGTCTTAAACTTATTTTTGAGCTCCTCGGTTTTTAAAAGCACACCTTGTTCATCAAGCGCCTCCATCTGCTGTTCAAAAACAGAAATCTCCGCAACACGTTGGCGGAGCTCCTTAATTACTTTAACATTCGGGTCGCCGAAAACTTTTGTGAGGAGGCTCATAGACTACCTTACCCTTTGCGAGCATCAATCCTCCGTTCCTTAATTTTAATTAATTTCACTTTGAGTTCATCTTTGGCCTTATCAATCGCGGCGTATAGATTTTCCTCTGTCACCTCAATGCGAATAAGATCGCCGGGGATCTGCATCGTAATTTCCGCAAAGAAAATTTTTCCTTTGTGATGATGCTCCGTCAGCTTGCCGATCTCGATGTCGCACTTATCAACAGGTTCAAGGGCCTCCATATACTTTGCAAGGCTCATGAACTTCTCTTCAATATACGTCTGAATCGCTTCAGTCATCTCGATGTTTCTCGCGTGTAAAATCGTAATGTGCATAAACTCTTAAAAGCCAATGTATTCTATCTCTTCTGACAGCTGAATGCCAAGTCCATTCCTCGAACGTGTCTTAATAAGTGAGATCATCTGTACAACATCATCTGCGGTCGCACCTCCAAGATTGATAAGAAAATTGCCATGCACATCCGAAATTTGAATGCCGCCGATCTTTGTTCCTTTGAGGCCGAGGTCGTCAATAATCTTTCCGCAACTCATAAGCTTGCCTTCAACAAGTGGATTCTTGAACACACAGCCAGCCGTGCCAGATGCGATCGGTTGAGTTGTATTTCGCCTGCTCATCACCTCCTCCATCTTTTTCTTGATCTCCACTTTATCACCTTGAACAAGTTTTAGCGTCACCTCGACAATAATTTCTTTTGAGTGCTTAATCACCGAATCTCGATAACCAAACTTACAATCACTATTCCGTCGCTCGGCCACAAAATCGCTTTGGAGAACGCTGATTGACTCGACTACATCTTTCATCTCCCCCCCAAAACATCCAGCGTTACCACGCACCGCTCCGCCAATCGTTCCCGGAAGCGAGGCGGCCCACTCGAGTCCTGACAGACCAGCGTCCGCCGCGATACGAGCAATATTGACAGTCATGGCTCCAGATCCAACAACCACACGTCCGCCTTCAATCTTCACTTCTCGATTTGCCATCTTAATCACCAGCCCATCAAACCCTTTATCCGAGACAAGCGTGTTTGTTCCACCGCCAAGTATAAACCATGTTATATTTTTTTCTTTCGCAAATATCATCGCCTCCTCAATCTCCTTAATACTTTTTACCTGAACAAACCATCGCGCTGGTCCTCCAACGCGAAAACTTGTGTGCATGGAAAGTAAAATATTTTCCTGAAAATCCATAGTAATAAGAGCCGTACTTATAAAACTGATGCGTTCTTGCGGAAGATATACGATGGCCCATTTTCAGCATCAAGCGTGTAATCAACAAGCACGAAGCTCGGAAAGAAGCCTCGCTCAACTTCCTCTTTCGTCTCTAGCCTCCATTCATTATTAGCAAGCGAGAGTAAATATAAGCCGTCATCCTTCATAACCCGCTTGAGCTCACGGCGATATGTCGCCTTTTGTTCGTCTGTTCGCTGATGCTCGTAGCAAAATATATCCAGCACTAGATCGAACCCTTTGTCAGCATAAGGCCACTTCTCATGAACTGTATCAGCATCAAATTCACTGACCTCATACGTCGGCTCCATATACATTACCGCGCTCTCACCCTCGCCGGAATGAATGTTGAGGAGCGCGCCTTTGCGCTCTCCCACGCGCTTCAGAAACGACTCGAAATACTCGATGACCGCTTTTGTGTTCATAGTCATAGTTCGTCCAATGAATGTATGTTAACGCAGGGCATTTAAGATCTCCTCTTCGTTAAATCCCCACTTTTTTAGTTGATTGAAAATCTTGATATTTATCAAACGATGTAAATCGCGTTGCAACGTGTACTTCATACCCTCCATCGGGTGACAAACAAGGACATGACTTCCTTTGCCATATTTTGTTTCGACGCGTAGTCCCAGTTTGAGGCAGGCACGTATCCAGTCTTTTTGTGTGACATCTGCCAGACTCTCGCTAGGCATAAACACGCTGCTCGAGAACCATAGATTCCGAGGAAGACGTCACGAGCGCGTCGTTACACAAGTATGGCGGAATCTCGAAATAGGTAAAAATAGCATCCCTGATCATCTCGTTGATATTTTGACGCATAGAGCCACCGGTGATAATTCCATCAATGTTAACAGATTCAGCAACCCAGGATCCATCGGATTCCAATTCAATTTTGAACTCAACCGAACCAAGCTTTTGAATAGCGGCTTGCATGGCTTTAACTCGCGGATCATTAATCTCATCAAAATTCACACCTATTTTACGTAAACCTTGAGCAATTTTGTAGATGATTTTATTCATATCTGCCTAAAAATTAACATAAAATGGCTTGATTGGCAATAAGTCAACATTCATTCACCAGATACTTGTCTCACAGCCCACTTCTGAAAATCAGCAGCTGACGAATTGAGAAAATCCTCAGCAGGAATCCACATAATCTCATGATCGCTTTCATTCATATGAGGCAAACCTTCTTGCTACGTCGTCTATATCCCCTGCGCCCATGATGAGCACAACGTCCGATGGTTGAATAATGTCTCGCAACTCGCGTTCAGCCTCATCTAGATCCTTTGCGTAGAAAATATCGCGAACGGTTCCCTTCTCATTATCTCTCTTTTTTACAGAGGCGACTAGATCTTCACTTGAAACATCTCCCTCGGCCTCGAGGCGCCCGCTAACCGCATATATCTCTGCAATTACCAAAACGTCCGCTCCATCAAACGATGGAACAAAATCGTTGAACAATTCCTTTGTTCGAGAATGTTGATGCGGTTGAAAGCATAGGACGATACGACGATTGGGAAAAAATTCTCGAGTTCCTTTCAACGTCGCCACGATAGCGGTTGGATGATGTCCGTAGTCGCTGATGATGTCCGCGCCCCTCCACACGCTGACGCGCTCAAAGCGACGCCATAACCCCTCAAAAGCATTGAGGGTCTTCACTATAACCTCATCCGCCACGCCGAGATGCTTGGCGACTGCGGCGGCGCAATGGGCGTTCATGACGTTGAACTCTCCGGGGATTTTGAGTGACAAGCCTTCGAGATGCGGCGCATCGAGGTTGAAATCTTTTTCACCCAAAAAGACTTTTTCCTTCACCTGACTCATGAACTGCGCGAACGTTTCTTGCACGTGCGCGAGATCGCGATAAAAATCCGGATGATCCATTTCAATATTTGTAATGACCGCGATGTCTGGATGGATATTCAGAAAACTCGCCAAATGCTCGCACGCTTCAACAACGAAAAGATTTGACGCACCAGCACGAAAATTTTTTTGTGGCCACGAGTAAACTTTTGATCCGACGATAACAGTTGGATCAAGTCCTGCAGTCTCGAGAATCAGACCGATCATCGCCGTAATCGTGCTCTTGCCGTGCGTTCCGGTAACGGCGATGGTGCGATACTGTTTGGCCATCTCACCAAGCGCCTGCGGATAACTCATCTCAATCGCGCCAAGCTCTCGTGCTCGAGCCCTTTCTGGGTTATCCATTGGCACAGCCGGTGAGTAAATGAGCAACTCAACATCGTCCGGCACGTGCTCGATTCCTTGTCCAATCTTGATGGTTGCCCCAGACTCCAAAAGCTCGTCCGTCTGCGCCGAACTCACCAAATCCGAACCCGTCACGCGAGCCCCGCGATGTAAATACCACTTCCCAAGAGCCGAAAGCCCGATCCCACCAGCCCCTACTAAATGCACTTTTTGAAACTGATCAATCATACGACGAAAGATTATCAACAAATAGGCATCTTGAAAAGACGGAGCCCGCGCAAAAATAGCGCGGGCGAGAAAGTGTAGCTCCTTGCAGAATCAATTACTGCTATTGGAATGAAGGATTGTGAACGGTTCGACCGGTTCCAATATGGCGTTTTGTTCCGTTATTTCTGAATCGGTCACGATCTCCTCGCTTGGAGAGACCAGATTCAGCGCGCGAACGATCTCCCATCGCGCCCCCTTAAGTGTCAAAAAATCGTACATATCGTTCCTTAACCGCCAAGCCAATGGGCTGTTGTAGTGCGCGTGACCGATGATGACGAAGGCGATCGCCAATTCGTAAACGAGACGCGTATTCGTACGCTTATCGTGCAACGAACGTGAGACGTTGCGTGCCTTCAAGAGAATGAGCATGAGACTGACCACGGCTCGCTCAAGATGCGTGAATGGAATCTCGATCTGCTTGTGGTGCGAAATCCTCCACATCCTCTCGATCTCTCCGAGGTGAGCATTGCACCGCCAGATCTTTTCGTGAACCATGAGACCTCCAACTAAAAGGATCGTTGAAATGACGCCCTTTGTCAATGTTGGCAGAACGCACTACAATGTCCGCACTATGAAACTTGCATCAACTGATCCAACTATTGCCATCGCGCTTCAGAATGAGCTCAACCGAGAACGACATGGACTTGAGATGATTCCGTCAGAAAACTTTGTCTCGGTTGCTGTGCTTGAGGCGCTCGGTTCGATTGGCACGAATAAATATTCGGAAGGTTATCCGGGCGGACGCTACTACGGCGGTTGTGAGTATGTGGACGTGATCGAAAACTTGGCGCGCGATCGAGCTAAAAAATTATTTGGGGTTGATCACGCCAACGTCCAGCCGGCAAGCGGTTGTGCCGCCAACATCGCCGTCATGTTCGCCTTGCTTGATCCGGGCGAGACACTGATGGGCATGAGCTTGAGCTTCGGTGGCCACATGACGCACGGACTTCCCGTGAACTTTTCCGGCCGCTATTACAAATCCGTGCAGTACACGTCGGACAAAAACGGCTACATGGACTTTGATCAAATGATGAACTTGGCAAAAGAGTACCGACCGAAGTTGCTTATTGTTGGAGCGACGGCCTATCCGCGCATCATTGATTGGCAGAAAGCGCGCGAGGTTGCGGATAGTTGCGGCGCGTACTTGATGGCTGACATCTCACACATCGCCGGACTCATTGTTTCAGGCGATCATCCATCGCCCGCTGGTATTGCGGACGTCATCACCACAACGACGCACAAAACATTGCGAGGTCCTCGAGGTGCGATGATTCTGTGTAACGGCAACACCTCAACTCCGCTCAAAGCAGTGGAGCGCAGTGTCCTTAACATGCCGACACTCGTTGATCGCGCAATTATCCCAGGGATTCAAGGTGGGCCACACAATCATCAGACCGCGGCGATTGCTGTTGCTCTTGAAGAAGCCTCGCGTCCAGAGTTTGTTGAGTATGGACATCAAATCGTAAAAAATGCAAAAGCGTTGGCCACGGCACTCATGGAGCGTGGATTTGAGCTCGTTACGAGTGGCACAGACAATCACTTGATGGTCGTTGATCTTACAAAAAAAAATATCTCGGGCAAAGAAGCTCAACTCGCTCTCGACGCCGCTGGAATTACGGTCAACAAAAACACCGTGCCCTTTGATCCTCGCAAGCCATTCGATCCTTCCGGCATTCGCCTTGGGACACCAGCCATCACATCTCGAGGCATGAAGGAGGAAGAAATGAAATTGATCGCGAGTTGGATCGATCGAGCGATCACGTCCTCGAGCAAAGCCGATGAGCTCAAAACGATTCGACAGGAAGTTCAAGAGTTCACAAATCAGTTTCCGTTGTATCCAGAGTTGCGATACTCGTAAAATGCGTTTTGTGATAGTCTCCTGCCATTATGCTCGCACAACTTCTTGACGGAAAACAACTGGCGACAAAGATTCGCTCAAAAGTAAAGGCGATGATCGCCACACTTCCAAGTCGCCCCGGCATGGTCGCGATTTTAGTTGGTAATGATCCGGCATCACACCTGTATGTGAGTCTTAAAGAAAAGGCGTGTGAGGAAGTTAGCATTCGCTTTGAGAAATTTTTGTATCCAAGTTCGATCTCGACGGATGATCTCGTCGCAAAGATCAACGAGCTAAATCATCGAGCGGAGATTCATGGTATTCTCGTACAATTTCCACTTCCATCGCAGGATGAAGATCGCGTTGTGCAAGCAATTGATCCACTAAAAGATATAGACGGCTTTCATCCAGAAAATATACGTCGTCTTGGGGCTGGCGAGCCCGGCCTTGTTCCGCCAGTCGCGCTCGGTATTATGAAACTCATTGACGCGACAGGTGTGGACGTACGAAATAAAACAGCACAACTGATTTGTTCAGAATTTTTTGCTAGGCCACTTATGGTGTTGCTGAAGGAACGCGGTATTAAATCCGTCAATTACCCAGTTACTCAATTACTCAATTACTCCAACGCAGATATCCTCATCGTCGCGCTTGGCAAACCACATAGCATCAAAGCTAACCAAGTGAAACCGGGAGCAATCGTAATTGACGTCGGCACAACAAAAACGCCCGAGGGACTCCTCGGGGACGTTGACCCGTCTGTAGCAAAAATCGCAGGATTTCTTACACCTGTTCCCGGCGGCGTCGGACCGATGACAGTTGCCCTGCTAACTCTGAACGTGGTGAAGGCAATGCGCCTCCAACTCGCTGGGCAAGACTCGACGCAGTAACAATCGCAAAGTATTTCACACCATAAGTGATGAGCGATGCGACGCCAAAAATGACAACAAATGGATTCTGAAAGCCGTAGAAAAATCGGATCACCAAGAGATCAACAACCCCATCAAGTCCAAGCCAGATGCCGGCAATGAGGAAACGATGCGTGGCTTCTTTTTTGATCCCTCGAAACGCTATGAACGCGACCCACAAGGCGTTTATGGGGATGTAGACGTAGGCAACCGCCACCAGATTCGGCATCTCAAACAACGAAACAATCGCAACCACGATGGCAATACTCACAATCGTTGCCGTCACATAATCGAGGAGCCAAAATTTGAGAAAGCGCCTTGCTCTCATAACACTCCTAAAGTATAGCTGATTTCAACGAGAGCTCCTAGCAAAAAAACCGCGCCAACAGGATAACGCACCCACAATGGGACAAGACGCGGTGCTTTTGTCTTACCATAAGCCACAACAATAAAGAGGCCAACTGCCGCGCCAAAAGTGCTACCAAAAAAACCCATGACTGCAGTGAGTTCTCGAGCTCCTGCAAGATAAGCTATAAGAGGCAAGGTAATCACGACAAGCCATGCGGAAAATTTCTTCCAGCCAAAATCAACTCGGAATGTCTCGATGAGTTCCGAGCCAATGACGGTGTAGATAGAAAAAGCCGAAACCGTACCGACAAGCAGACCAAGAATGCCAATAGACTTTGGAAGAAGCTGTGCCAGAATCGGAAGTGGATTTTGTGACACGATTGGACCTAGCGCGCCAACAACAAACAATGCAAAAAGAGCGTAGAGGACAATTAAAAATGACATGGCAACGATAATTGCTTTACGAATTTTTTTTCGCTCGCGTCCAAGCAGGTCGTGCATTTCAGGAATCGCGCCAATGCCACCAAGGGCAAACAGGATAACACCGATGGGTAACAGCGTCGCTTGCGGATCACTACTCCACCGCACATTTATCCAATCAACGTGTGGGAAACTAAAAATCATCAAGAGTAAATAGACAACAGTCAGACTCAAAATAATTCCAAACTCTGCACGTACGACAAATCGCATCCCTCCAAACATCATAGTCGAGGCTAGCAACCACATGATAATTGAGCCAGTCAAGACATTGACCCCAAACAGTCCCTGCAAAAACGGACCTGTTACAATGAGAAAAGGCAACATACCGCCGAACATGCTGATCATAAACAGGACACCTGCAATGACCCCTGCTCGAGCTCCGAGTAACTGTCGCATATAACCGGCATAACGATTTTTTCCTCTGACATCGAGTGTCATCTCGGCATACATAAGATATAGACAGGTCATTGATACGCCAACAAGGATCAGCTCAACTAACCCAATGCCGTAGCCCGCCCGCGCAAAAACAAGTGGCAATCCGAGGATGCCCAAACCAAGAATCGTCGCAATCATGATAACCACGGCCCGAATAAATCGAATATATAGCATTAACAGATTATACCCAGTTTCTCCTCTTCCACGCGAATAGATCTGTGGTTAAGATAGGCACGCATATGAAAAATCGCATCCCCCCACAGAACCTTGAGGCCGAGCAATCACTGCTAGGCTGTTTGCTGATTGATCCAGAGGCGCTCATAAAAATCGCAGACCTCCTGCATGCTGATGATTTTTACAAGGACGCGCACCGCATCATGTTTGAGGCGGTTATGGACTTGTACGCGAAGCACGAGCCGATTGATCTGCTCTCTCTCGGGAATCGGCTGGAGGAAAAAAATCAGCTACAGTCAATTGGTGGACGTTCAGCGATTGCAGAGCTCACCAATACAATTGCCACGGCTGGGAACGTCGTGCACTACGCAAAAATTATTCAAAAAAAAGCCACGCTACGACGCCTGCTGTCGGCGGCAAGCAAAATCGCCGAGCTCGGCTACAACGAAGAGGAGGATACGGAAATTGTGCTTGATGAGGCGGAACAATCGTTGTTCAATGTATCAAAAAAGTTTTTAAAGCAAACCTTCGCACCACTGCGTGATGTGCTGACGGAAGCATTTGAGCGCATTGATGAACTACATCGGGAACGCGGAAAACTACGCGGTTTGCCGACCGGATTTTCCGAACTCGACAATGTGTTGGCTGGCCTGCAACCGTCGGATCTGATCATTCTTGCGGCACGACCATCGGTTGGAAAAACATCTCTGGCACTTGATATCGCACGTAACGCCGCTGTAAAAACAAAAAAACCTGTTGGACTATTCAGCCTTGAGATGTCAAAGGAACAACTCGTCGATCGCTTGATTTGCGCCGAGGCGAACATAGACTTATGGCGCCTGCGCACCGGCCGACTCTCGGAGCGTGACGATGATTTTCCGCGCATCGGCAACGCCCTCGGCATTCTGTCTGAAGCGCCGATTTACATTGATGACACGGCAGGCACGAGCATTATGGAAATACGCACCAAAGCGCGACGCTTGCAGGCAGAGCATGGATTAGGATTGCTTGTAATTGACTATCTACAGCTAATGGAAGGCCGTGGAGGATATAGGAACCAGGACAATCGCGTTCAGGAAGTTGCCGAGATGAGTCGTGGTCTGAAGCAACTCGCGCGCGAGCTCAACATTCCGATTCTCTGTTTGTCACAGCTCAACCGCGCGGTTGAACTAACCAAGCCGGCAATTCCAAAACTCGCTCACTTGCGCGAGTCTGGTAGTATTGAACAGGATGCTGACGTCGTCCTCTTTATATATCGTAAAGCTGCTGATAAGGGGTATCGTCCAGATGAACTCGCGCCGGAAGAACGCTCCATTGCAGAGATCCACATCGCTAAACATCGCAATGGCCCGACTGGCATCGTCAAACTTTTCTTTGACGAAAAACGCGCTAGTTTTAAAAATCTTGATATGAAAATGGCGCCAGTAGCCCCGCCGCCGCCACCACCGCCACCACCGCCAGCATTTTAAGCTAAACAAAAAATTATGTTCAACAAAATCAAACAGATTAAGGACCTGCGTAGTCAGGCAAAGACGATACAATCGGCTCTAGCCGAGATACAACTCGAGGGTTCGGCGTCATGGGGCAAAGTCGTTGTAAAGATGAACGGGAATCAAGAAGTCCTCGACGTGCGCATTGATGATGAGTTGCTCTCACAAAAAACAAAACTGCAGGAAGCTATCAGAGAGGCGACGAACGAGGCCGTAAAAAAAGTGCAGAAAGAGATGGCGGGAAAAATGAAGGAAATGGGAGGACTTGATGCGTTTAAAAATTTTGGGATGTGAGGAAATTTCCGGCACCGATCCATAATCTTGTTGCAGCATTTTCGCAACTGCCTGGCGTAGGACCAAAAACGGCCCTACGTTATGTCTTTGCGCTCTTGCGACTCCCGCAAGTAGAGCTCGAACATTTTTCCAGATCAATCATGAACTTGAGTAAGGAAATTACGGTGTGTAAACTCTGTAAAACGTACTCCGAGCGAACATTGTGCGAGTTGTGCGAGGATTCGAAGCGTCGAACCGATGTGCTGTGCGTGGTCGCAGAGCCACGTGACATCTCCACGATTGAACTCACTGGCACGTATCACGGCCACTATTTTGTACTTGGCGGACTTCTAAATCCAGTGGAAGGAGTTACGCCAGATGTCTTGCATATCCATGAACTGCTAGCACGCGTTGCCAACTCACCAGAGCTCAAGGAAGTCATCCTTGCGTTTAGTCCAAACGTGCACGGTGAGACAACGATGCTCTATCTCGCAAAACAGATTCACAAACACGGACGTCGTGCGACAAAACTCGCGCGAGGTTTACCGCTTGGTGCTGATCTCGAATTCGCGGATGAAATAACTCTCGGCGAAGCGATGATGGGGCGAAAAGAAATCTAAATCTTTCCGATCTTGATTTTTGTGAACGGTTGACGATGTGATGTGTGACGACGATAACGCGACTTCGCCTTAAACTTTACCACGCGCTTTTTGTCAGCGCGACCGTGTTCGACGACTTGCGCGCTGATCTTGACCCCTGCAATATGTGGTAGGCCGACCTTCACTTCATTCCCCTCATCATCTGCGATGAGTAGAGCGTCCATGTCAAAAGATTTACCCACATCAAGTTCGATTTTTTCAACTTTAATCTCCTGCCCTTCGCGGACAATATACTGTTTTCCACCTGTCTTAATCACTGCAAACATACCAACAAATATTTAATGTGCTGGCACAATAGCATTGACAAATATGCCCGTCAAGCCGTAAAGTTAAATCCACTGGAGTAACCATGAGCGAAAAAAACTGGAAGGAACCGCGAGCGGAAACGAACAAGTGGAAGTTCGCCCTTATCAACGGGACATGGCCTGGTTTGCTCTCCGGCGCGCTGGAAGCCAAACCGGCCAAATTCTTCATCTGGTTTCTCATCGAACCATTCGATGGAGAACGTACGACTCACGACATGAGAGTGATCCGCAACGCCTTCTATCCGAGACAGCAACTCAACGCAGAATTCGAAGAGCTGGTGCAACGCGTGGATCACAGAAGCTACAAGCAAGGCGCACGCTGTTTCCTAGCACTCGAGAATCCGGAAAACCTGGACCACATTTTCGACTTCCGACTGCGCAATGCCCTTCGCCCTCTCTTCATGGTCACGTCGGGCTCGCTCGATGGCATCGGTGAGGCAGGCCGATGTGTAAACTTCCACCAGCTTTCAGGGTATCATCTGTCGGCTGATGATGACTATGAACTGGTGCAAAATGAAAGCCTTCCAGCAGGCATGACCCTCGTCGCTCTGCCTGAAAATACGCAACGACAAAACGCGACGCAACTGGGAGAGATGGACGCGGACCACCTTCATCGTATCCCAAAGCTGGAAACGGTCGCCGTAGAACCTACGAACAACCCGTGGGAAGTGGCGCGACTTGCTCGCGCATACAACGCTCTGTTTCAACTACCGCAGAACGATGCGCATAAGGAGCTGTTACTGATCGCTGGCCTCACTGTGGCCATCTCCATCGCATTTTTTCTCATCTACCTCGTCCTTTTTTAGACGCCAGCAAAGGAAACAAAAGGACGTCCGCTTACTCGCGGACGTCTGTTACTTTAATATGCGCTCCGACCTCGATGCCTTGCAGACTCATCCAGCCTGCCGGTACCTCGAGTACCATGTCAACATCTACAGGTGAGACATAAATTTTTGGCGTCTCGTTTACTCCGGTCGGTGGTACCTCACGCTCTACGCCAACAATCACGCTGTCAACGATCCATATTATATCAATTGAAAATAGCATGTCCTTCATCCAAAACAACCGCTCATCTTTTTCGTCGTATGTGAACAACATTCCCTTATCATCCTCAAGGCCTTGGCGAAATGAAAGACCTTGCACCTGTTCACTCAAAGCATCAGCAACCTCTACTAAAATTTCATGCCCTGTTGAAAACTGTACGCGAGCTATTGCCAGACTCTGCTGACTCGTCTCGCCAACCTGCGCAAATATAAAAACATAAACGATGACGATGAGCGTCACCAACAGAGTAAGGACGAATATCCACCTCCGTTTATTCATAAAGACCTCTGCGTTCGGCTTGCTCGAACGATTACGACAGCAAGCGCGATCATGCCGACAACAAGAGCTCCAAACATCAAAACTTTTTGCTGGCTCTGCAATGAGAGCGCGGCTAACCCTGCCATTCCAGCGACTACAGCATACCAGAAAACGATAGCTCTTTGCCCGAACCCCATGTCAAGGAGACGGTGGTGCAAGTGCTTACGATCACCTTTTGCTGGCGAGCGATGCTCAACGAGCACACGCCGTCCAATGACCCACAATACATCCAAAAATGGTATGGACACAACGAGCAGAGCCGTCCCAAGTTTACTTCCTGCAATCACCGCGAGAACGCCAAGTGTGTAGCCTACGAATGTACTACCGCCCTCGCCGAGAAAAATTTTTGCTGGATGTACATTCCAAACAAAAAAACCCAATAACGCTCCCAGAGAGATGGCACCAAAAAGGGCGGCATCCGGCTGAAAATAGACGGCTGTTAAAGCAAGAAGCGTTATGAAGAACACACCAATCGCCGAGATGCTAGTTGCAAGGCCATCAAGACCATCCAAAAATTTGGTCGTATACATCACTAGCAATAACCATACGAATGTGAGACTACCACTTGCAAGTGATGAGAGCTCAATCGGATCACCAAACGGGTTAGAGAGTTTGGACACACCGATCCCGAACAGAACCGCCACGAGCGCGGCCGCAAGCGGAAACAAAATTGTTACACGCGGTGGCAGTGTAAAGCGATCATCGAAGATGCCACCAATTATTAGGATGAGACCGCCGAGCAAGAAGCCAACGAAATGCTGATTATCCATGAGACCGAACGTCAGCGCGTCGCTGGTCGCGAGCAAGCTCATCACGAGTAGCGCAATCGTGACAAAAATCGCCACGCCACCCATCAGTGGGACGGCGCAGGTGTGATGTTTTTTAAGTTCTCCCGTCGGACGATCAAGGATATTAAAATGCTTTGCCACAACTATCATCAATCGCGTCAACACTGCAGATAGAACAAAAGACGCTATGCCAATTAATAACATCTCCATACTCAAAGTTCAGGTGCCTTCTCAATCTCCACCACACCGCCAGCTTTGATTACAAGTGTGTCACGTCGTCCAACCTCGCCTTTCAAAATCAAATTCGCAATCGCATTATCAACACTCTCCTGAATCACGCGTCGCAACGGCCGTGCACCAAATTGCGGATCAAATCCCTTTTTCGCAATCTCCTCAACCGCCGCATCTTCCATCCGCAAGGCAATTCCTTTTGCCTGCAACCGCTCGGCAACTTTTGCGAGCAATAAATATGCAATTTGAATTACCTCATCAATCCCAAGCGGTTTTAGCACAATCGTCCCATCAAAACGATTCAGGAGCTCCGGACGATACATAGTTTTAAGCTCTTCATTAATGAGGCGCGCTTTAATCTCCTCAATAGGAGTTCCAGCCCGTACAGCTTCTTGAATGTACGCCGAACCAGCGTTGGATGTGGCAATGAGAATCACGTTTGTAAAATCAATCCGGCGACCCGCGCCGTCAGAAAGACGGCCGTCGTCCATGACCTGCAAAAACAGATTAAGAACTTCTGGATGAGCCTTCTCAAACTCATCAAGCAGTAAGAGCGCAAACGGTTTTTGACGAACCGCCTCTGTGAGAAGTCCGCCGTGTCCTGGCCCGCCGATCAGACGTTCAATAGCTTCTGCTCCCTGAAACTCGGACATATCAAACCGCACCATAGCGTCCTCACTGCCGAAATACACCTCGGAAACAGTTTTTGCCAGCTCTGTCTTTCCAACACCAGTCGGCCCAAGAAATAAAAACGTCGCGATTGGACGATCCTCCGACCGCAGTGCTGTGCGGGCGCGACGCAAAGCCGAGCTGATGGCGTTAATCGCCTCATCTTGGCCAATCACGCGCTCATGCAAACGATTCTCCATGTTGAGGAGCGTCTCTTTTTCGTCTGATGAGACTTCCGTGACCGGCACATGCGACTTCTCACTCACGATCTCTGCCACATCCTCGGCCGTCACTCGCGCGCGTTCTCCCTTCCCTTGTCGCACAGCAAGTGCCACTTCCTGCGCGAGCTCAATCGCCTTCTCTGGCAAAAAACGCTCGTGCAAATAGCGCGCCGAAAAATGCACACACGCCGAAACAGCTTGATAGGTAAACAAAACGCGCTGTTGATACTCAATGGCAGGAATTTTGGACTCAAGCACTAAAATCGCTTCATTAACACTCGGTTCAGTAATAGGAATTTTTATAAGTTTCTGGCCGAGTACAGATCGTTCAACACGCGTAACATACGCCTCTGGTGTAGTAGTGGCGATAACAAACGTATAGTGCTTGTCGAGCTCGGAAGCGAGCACCGCAGATAAATCGAGTCCAGTGCCGATCATCTGATCAATATCCTTTACGACTGTGATGATGTTGCCTGACATGCCGATCTCGCGCAGAGCTTGGAGAAGTCGCATCTCTGATTCAGTACCGCTAGTACCACTGACAAGATGCGGGAGCGAAAGGCGTACCAGACGCTTATCCTGCAAAATGGCAGGCACGCGTTCCTCTACCATACGATCCGCAAGCCCTGTGATGAGAGCCTCCTTGCCAACGCCAGTCTCACCAACGAGCACAACGCTTTGATAGCCACCTTCAATCGCGCGCAAAATCGCCTTCATTTCTTGCTCACGATTGACTAGTATTGGAAAACGACCGTAGGCGGCGGCACGCGTCAAATCCTCGGAGAGCGCATCAAGAAATGGTGTGATAACCGATGTGTATGCACGATTCATGGCACCTTTTGGCTTGCGAGATGCGGCTTTTGAAAATGCTCGCGCGCGACGAGCAAACTCATCACTCACCCGCACCCAAGCCACAACGTTTTCAAAATCTTGACGCTCAATTTTTTTGCTAAAAAGTAAGTCTTGCAAAAAGGGATCATTATCGTATGCCGCCATGATAAGCTCAATCGGCGTAATTTTTTTACGCCCGTGTGAGAGAGAAAAAGCGACGGATTGCAAAACCACTTCCTGTGCCGACTCGCCCATGCGTGGAGTGCCAGCCGTTGGTTGGGCGGTGAGGCGACGCAGAAGCGGCTCTTTGACCTGTTCAAATGAAATATCTAGACGCGCGAATAACCGCGAGGCGTCGTCGGTTGTGAGAGCCCCAATAAACAGATGCAACGGCGAAATCTCATCATTCTTGAAACGCACGGCTGTCTCATACGCCTCCTCAAGCGCGTGTTGCGTTTGCTCGTGCAGGTATGGAGAGATTTCGAGTCCATCAGCATCATCGAGGGTGCCGCCACCTGTATCGTCGAGGGCCGCCG
>JBBTQF010000020.1:0-28678 GCA_038065815.1 Patescibacteria group bacterium | reverse complement strand
TTCTGCCTCGAACATCTGAAGTTTCGCCTTGAAAGCGACTTTCGCAGAGGTCCCTTATCCAATTTCAAAATGCGCGACAAGGTAACCAACGCCGAATGGAGCTTCGTACGAATGGATTTTCGTCCAATAATTCGTCTTGTCAAGCACTCCAAGCAACATAAGCAACGACCGATACGAGCATTCACGCGCCTTTTGTACGAGCTTCGGCTTCATTTGCAAAAGACCGGCTGGATTATTGTTTTTTATAAACTCCTGTACCTGCATATCATACTGTAGTCCCTCTTTTGCAAATCCTGCTGGTGAATCACTTGTTATGGCGTGTGACTGATCACCACTAGCAATGATGGCTATACGGCGCGTGGAGTCGGCGATCGCCTCCTTAAGAATCTCTCCGGCAGTAAAGTGTTCTTTTGGTGAGAGACCGGCGTAGCTGATTGGGACGATAACCACATTGGGCAAGTACTCTGTCAAGAGCAGTAACGGTACCGACGTGCTGTAATGCAACGTCTCGTCGGTATTGAGCGTTGTCGGGATTGCTTTCTGTCTCATCGTGCGTTGCAAATGATCAATAAGTCCGAGATCTGGATGAAACGTTCGGTACTCGCTCAAGTCTCCAAATTCATTAAGATTAATGTTGTACGGATCATGCAAATTGATTGAAAATGTATCCTCATGCATTGTCACGTGCGAGGATAGAATGACAAGCGTATCTGGACGCACAGCATAAAGCTCCTCTGCAAGCTGTTTCATCGCCTCACGCGTCGCAGTTACCTCCTTCAGGCGCTCGCGATTAATACTTGGCAAAAGCAGTGGTGAGTGAGGTGTCAATGCCGCAAAAACTAACATAAATTAAAAACCCGCCTCCTCAATCTCTGAAAGCGTTTCGACAGCGATAGCCTCACCAAGATTGTGTAATTCAACAGTTTTTTGATCAGTCACGACTATGTTTTCCCACTCGAAGCCCATAAGCTCAAAGACTTCGCCAGAAATAATTGGCCGACGTTCTTCGTCAGAAATCACATAGACAGAAGGCTCATCGCTTGATTTCACGAGTGTACCATCTGGAAGTTTTACCGCATCGCCTGTCTCGTACACGGCAAGCTCGTCTGGAGCTGTTGGATAACGTGTCCATCCGCTAAAATTAACGTCAAGTATTGTTCGCGATTTCAAAGGGTACTTCACGCTATCCTGCACAAAGTAGACACCGCCAGTTACCGAATCCTGGAGCAATCGTCCTTGTGGGTACAACGTCTCAATGGTGATTGGCTCACCTTCATCGTAGGCGTTCAGCTCATCCCATGATGCGTCGGTGATTTCATCGCCGTTGAATCCAATTTTTATGAGCGCTTCCTGCGAAGCAAATCCGCGACGCTCATCATCCACGATCAGATACACTGTTCCGCCCGGTGAGCGGAGAAGGGAATAATTCGGGAAGGAAATCGGACGGCCGGTCTCGTATTGTGCTAGCGTGGAACCGTCAACAGAAAGGATGTTATCAGGATTAAAACGCGAGACTAGAGCGGCGTATGAAGTGATTGGTCGCACCTTACTATCCTGCACGAGCCATACACCTTCCTCGCCAATGGCTTGCAAAAGCGAACCGTTTGGATACTCCTGTGAGAAGTAATCTGCCCAAATTCGCGCAAAATTTTCATTGCCTTCGAGATGTGGCGTATAACTATAAAGCGATGCCGTCGCATTATTTGCGGGTGTTACAACCGTATCATCAATCTCCATTGCGATTCCAGGGCCATAACCCACAGATGTTTTTCCATTCGCCTCAAGATCTGCAAGATACCCTTCACGAAACTGCGCCGAGGTAGAGTTGACTTGCTTGCCAAATCCTTCCCATCGCTGGATCGCTGAATCGTCTTTCGAACAGCTATCACAGACGCCGTAGCCAGTCGCCCATGCAAGCTGATTTTCGCTCGGATCATCATCTTCAATCAGACTTTGTTCCTTTTGCAACATTACGATAAGAAATTTTGGGTTCAGTTTATAATTCTGCGATGCGCGATAAATGATATCAACGGCATACGCTTTCCGGCCAGTGTAATCGGTTGTCAAATATTCGCTTAAATATCCACGATCAAGATAGCGTTGAATCCCATTGAAATCGAGCGAAAAAACATCCTCTAACTCCTCGTCAGAGATAATGTAATTCGGATTAAAGCTAAAGGCTGACGCGACTGGCGCGATCAACTGACTAACAAAGATAAAAAGCCAGATTTTTGCTAATGTTCCTGCCCGCATAACTGGAACTATTATACCAAAAACTTGAGCTTCCCGCGACTGGCGTCAATAGTCAGCGTGGAGCCTTCCTCAATTTCTCCCTTGATAATTTTGAGCGCGAGCTCATTGAGAATTTCACGCTGAATTACACGCTTGAGCGGTCGAGCACCGTAAGAAGGATCGTAGCCTTTTTCCGCGAGCGCCTTTTTGGCAGAGGCGGTGATTTTGAGCGAAATGCGCCGTTGGACTTTGAGCCTGTCCGCGACACGCACAAGTTGCAACTCAACGATGTTTGCAATCTCGCTCGGTGAGAGGGAGTCGAACATTATCACTTCATCAACTCGGTTCAAAAATTCTGGACGAAATTGTTCCTGCAATAGAGTCATAATTCGCTTCTCAAGATCAGAACGATCCCTAGTCGCGTTGACGTCATGATGTCCATCATCAAAACCAATTGAGCCACTTTGTTTCGCCGAGTTCAAAATGAGATCCGAGCCGATATTGCTAGTCATGACAATAATGACGTTCTTAAAGTTGACCTTACGACCTTTCGCGTCAGTAATATGCCCATCATCAAGAATCTGCAATAAAATGTTGAAGATGTCAGGATGTGCCTTCTCAATCTCATCAAATAACACGACCGAATATGGACGACGACGAATTTTTTCTGTGAGCTGTCCGCCTTCCTCGTAGCCGACGTAGCCCGGAGGGGAACCAATTATTTTACTAACGGAATGTTTTTCCATGTATTCAGACATGTCAACACGAATGAGCGCCTCCTCTTCGTTAAATATGAACTCCGCCAGAGCGCGAGCAAGCTCTGTTTTTCCTACGCCGGTCGGTCCCAAAAAGATAAACGATCCGATCGGACGATTTTCTTCGGCGATGCCGGCGCGTGAACGGCGCAGAGCATTTGATACCGCCTTGACAGCTTCTGTTTGTCCCATCACACGCTTCCCAAGCTCTTCCTCCATGCGTGCAAGTTTTGAAATTTCTGACTCAAGCATCTTCGAGACAGGCACACCGCTCCAACGCGAAACAACTGCGGCAATATCCTCCTCGGTCACAATTTCCTTAAGGAGGCCACCGTCATGACGCAAATTCGTCAACTGTTCCTCGGTCGTCTGCAGGCGGGCCTCTGCGCTAGGAATGTCGCGATAACGAATTTCCGCCACGTGCTGTAAATCACCTTTGCGTTCTTCGATATCGGCTTGAGCGCGCAAGGTGTCAATCTCCTTTTTGATTGTGCTTATCTGGGTAATCTTTTCTTTTTCCAAATTCCAGCGCGTCTCAAGGCCACTCATTTTTTCCTTGATGTCCGCGATCTCTTTCTCCACAACCTGCAAACGCTCTTTTGATTCCGAATCCTCTTCCTTTAAAAGTGCTTGACGATTTACCTCAAATCGCATGAGGCTACGCTTAAAAATGTCGAGCTCCTCTGGCATTGAATCAATCTGCAAACGTAATGCGGCCGCTGCTTCATCAATCAAATCAATAGCTTTGTCAGGAAGTTGGCGATCCGTGATATAGCGTTGGGAGAGCTCGACAGCCGACACAATTGATGGATCTGTAATGCGAATGCCATGATGCAACTCGTATTTTTCCTTGATCCCTCGCAGGATGGCAATCGAGTCTTCTTTTGTTGGTTCATCTACAAACACGGGCTGAAAGCGTCGCTCGAGCGCGGAATCTTTTTCAATGTATTTTTGATATTCCTTCAGCGTTGTTGCGCCAATACAACGCAACTCACCGCGCGCAAGAGCTGGTTTGAGCATGTTGCTCGCATCGAGTGTTCCACCTTCTGACGTTCCAGCACCAACAAGCGTGTGCAATTCATCAATAAATAAAATAAACTTACCATCAGATTTTTCAACCTCCTTCAAAAGCGCCTTGAGGCGATCCTCAAACTCCCCGCGATACTTTGTCCCCGCGACCATTGAACCAATGTCGAGAATAACTACCTCCTTACGCTTGAGAGACTCTGGAACATCACCAGCCACAATACGCTGTGCGAGTCCTTCGATGATCGCTGTTTTCCCAACGCCAGCTTCTCCGATAAGCACTGGATTGTTCTTGCGACGGCGAGAAAGTACTTGCATGACGCGACGAATCTCCATGTCGCGTCCAATGACCGGATCAAGTTTTTCACGCTGTGCCTCATCAGTGAGGTTGCGTGTATATTTTTCAAGTGCTTGAAATTTGCTTTCCGGTTCTGGCGAGTCCACCTTCTGCGTGCCACGAATTTCCTTGAGCACTTTCAAAAAAACTTCCTCTGTCACGTCAGCTTGTTTAAGAAGCCGGCCAACGTCACGATCGGCTAGCATTGCCAAAAAGAGATGCTCTGTCGAAATATAACCATCGCCAAACTGTTTAGCTATTTTTCCTGCAACCTGAAAAGCTTTTGCCGTGAGTGGAGAGAGAAATATTTGTCCAATTCCGCCACCTCCCTGATCACCAAATTGCTTTGGGAGAGATTGAATAATCCCCATCGTCTTTTTTTCAAGACCCTGCACGTCCAGTCCTATACGTTGTAGTGCACCGGGAATTAAACCGTTTTCTTGTTCAAGCAGGGAAGCAAGCAGGTGAATCGGCTCAACAGCCGGCTGACCGTTTTCTGTTGAGATCATGTGAGCCTGCTGAATAGCTTCCTGGGCCTTGTGCGTAAAGTTGTTGGGCATCATAGGTAAAGCGATGATTAGCACTCACAGTATACGAGTGCTAATCTGTGGTGTCAACCAGATACATCTGCTACGATGAAAACTCTATGCCTTACAAATACGCCTTTTACCTGATCGGTGCTGTTCTAGTTATCCAAGTCATCGCCATGTTCGTTGGCATCTATGAACGCTTCCCGAGCTTTGATATCCCAATGCATTTGAGCGGGGGGTTTGCGATGGGTATGCTGGGGCTCGCGATCCACCACCACATGACTAGCTCGACACACAACCACGGACACGTTCTGCATCATCTGTTGTTCGTTCTTGGTTTTACGATGCTCGTTGCGGTCGCTTGGGAGTTTCATGAGTATCTGATTGATGAGACGGTTGGTAAGTGGAACGGATGGGGCAAGCAACAGTTGTCGTTAAGTGACACTATGGGCGATTTACTGTTCGGTGGTGTTGGATCGTTGCTCGCGTTCGGCTTTTTTCGTAGGCGTGTTTAGTGTGAATATGAATGCTTCATGATCGTGAAGCATTCGGGTTGTACTTATGGACTCAAATCGAACCAATATCCTCGGCGTAATGATCAACTCGATCAACAAGGAACAGCTCACGCGACAACTTCGTGATTTTTTTTATGATGAGGCACAGCACACGATTGTCACACCAAATCCAGAAATGATTTTGCTTGCGCAACACGACAAACAGTTCCTGCAGATCCTCAACAACGCAGATATTGCTGTCCCAGATGGCGTTGGCCTCATTTTTGCTTCGCATGCGCTTGGCACAAAACCGATCAGCTCGAGGATCACTGGAGTCGAAACCCTCGAATTACTGACCAAGCTTTGTGTTCAAGAAGGAAAGAAGCTTATATTGATCGGTGGAGGAGTTGGCGTCGCCAGTGTCGCTGCGGAAAATCTCAACAAAAAATTCCATACTTCTAACATCAGGTCGTACGATATTGGTGAGGTCACTTTTGCGCATGGAGCGTGGAGTATGAACCCTGCCGTGCTTGAGCACATCAAAAAAGAAGCACCTGCATTACTCGCAGTTGCGCTCGGTCATGGTAAACAGGAAAAATGGATCGCATCGTTTCTGCCAGAACTTCCATCTGTTCATATTGCGATTGGTGTTGGTGGCGCGCTGGACTACCTTGCTGGCCATGTACCGCGTGCGCCTCGTTTGATGCGCCAAGTGGGACTAGAATGGCTTTACAGGCTCATACGAGAGCCAAAGCGCCTGCCACGCATCTGGAAAGCCGTTATCGTCTTCCCGTTGATGGTCATTTGGGCTAGAATAAAACACCAACCTCTATGAATGTTCGCGTTCGATTTGCTCCATCGCCAACAGGCTCTCTACACATTGGCGGATTGCGCACTGCTTTGTATAACTACCTGTTTGCCCGTAAACACGACGGCGTATTTTTGTTGCGTATTGAGGACACAGACCGCGAGCGCTATGTGGAAGGTGGAACAGAAGCTCTCATTAAAATTTTTGATCGAATGGGACTACACTATGACGAAGGCCCACGCATGGAAAATGGAAAACTCAAGGATGATGGTTCATTTGGTCCGTATATCCAATCAATGAGAGCCGACACTTACAAGCCTTTTACTGAACAACTTTTGGCGTCAGAGCAGGCCTATCGCTGTTTTTGTTCGGCGGATGAGCTTTCCTCGATGCGCAAAGAGCAGGAACTCATCAAACAGCCGACCAAATATAATCGCCGTTGCTTGAGACTGACAAAAGATGAACTCCATGCAAGACTCGATTCGCACCAGCCATACGTGGTGCGTCTCCTTGTGCCAGAAGGGAAGACCACGTTTGAAGATCTCATTCGAGGCTCAATTACGATTGATAACAACGAGGTTGACGATCAGATTCTGCTCAAATCCGACGGCTATCCAACTTACCACCTCGCCAATGTAGTTGATGACCATCTTATGGGAATTAGCCACGTGATTCGTGGGGAAGAGTGGATTAGCTCAACACCAAAGCATGTGATTCTCTACCGATTTCTCGGTTGGGAGCAACCAAAGTTTGCGCACCTGCCTTTGCTTCTTAATGCAGACCACTCAAAACTTTCCAAACGTCAAGGCGATGTCGCAGTCGAGGATTATCTAGACAAAGGTTATCTGCCAGAGGCTCTTATAAATTTTGTTGCCCTCATGGGTTATAACCCGAGAGGCGATCAGGAAATTTATTCGCTGGATGAGCTTGCAGATTTTTTTGAAATCGAAAAAGTAAATCCATCTGGTGCTGTTGTAAACTTTGAAAAACTCGACTGGCTCAATGGCCACTATCTCCGACAAAAATCAGCGGACGAGCTCGCAAAATTATGTGAGCCATTCATGAAGCAGGTGCTTCTTACAGCACCAACCGATCTGTTTGAGCGCGTTCTTGAGATCGAAAAGGGAAGAATGAAGACACTTGCAGACATTGGCGATCTCCTTCCTTGTTATCTTTCATTACCGAATTATGAGGCAGAAACGCTCGTCTGGAAAAAGGCCGACGCCACAGACGCAAAGAAAAATCTCGAAGGCGTAAAAGCTTTACTTTCCTCAAAAACTCCTGAAAACTGGACAATAGAATTGCTTGAGAGGGATGTAAAAGAGTATATTGAGATTGAAGGACTTGCGAATGGAAATGTGCTTTGGCCACTGCGCGTGGCGCTTTCTGGTAAAGGCCAGTCAGCGGGACCGTTTGAACTCGCATGGGCACTTGGAAAAATCGAGACACTACAGCGCATTGAGACTGCTATTAAACTCCTTGAATGAAAAACGTGGGTCGCGCACTCGTCTGGCTCGTAATACTTACAAACGTGTTGTTTGTGCAGAATTTGAGTTACGCGCAGGAAGCGACAGATGAGGAAATTAACCGACTCAAGGATGAGGTAATCGAGCGCGAAGCTCGCACACTGCAGATCAACGAGAAGATTGGTGAATACGATGCCCTCATTCAAGAGAAGGAAAATGAGGTGGATAGTTTGCAAAGGGAAGCCGCTCTCATTGAGAACTTTATTGCAAAGGCTCAACTTGACTTAGAGCTCACCGAGCTCGAGATTGACACGGCAGATCAGCAAATCCGTCTTCTTGATCTGGAGATTGCCCAAGAGACCTCTTCACTTGAACGAAAGCGAGAGGTGCTCAAGCATGTGATTCGTACAATGGCGCGTGAAGGCGACGTCAGTCCGATGGAGATTGTCTTTGGCAGTTCGTCATTTTCGGACATGCTGGAAGACTTACAACGTTTGGATGCAATCAACAAGAACCTTACGGCAACTCTTGCTGAAACACGACAGACACGAGAAAAGCTCGATGAAAAACGAACGGCCAAAAATGAAAAACGCACAGCGCTTAAAGAGCTGAAGGATGAGCTGGAAACTAAGATGGCAGTACTCGATCTGCAACAGGAAGCAAAGTCATTGCTTGCGTACGAAACAGGGCAGAGTGAAGAAGCATATCGCAAACTCGTGCAGGAACTAAATCAGGAACAAGAATACATTGAACAGGAGCTCATCAGTATTCAAAAAGCGATTGATCAAAAAATCGTTGACTCGGATCTACTCGGGGACTCCTCACTACTCACCTGGCCGCTCACGAACTATCGTATCACTGTTTTATTTCACGACCCAACATATCCATTCCGCTATCTTTTTGAGCATTCTGGGCTGGATCTTGCCGCACCTGCTGGCACACCTATAAAGTCCGCCGCCCCCGGCTACGTTGCTGTAGCGCGCACTGGTCGTATGTACGGCAACTACGTCATGGTGATTCATGGCAACGGAATTGCCACGTTATACGCCCATTTGTCGCGTATTGATGTGGTGGTTGATGAATTTGTCGGTAGGGGAGAGGTGATTGGCCTAGTCGGATCAACCGGCTTCTCAACAGGTCCACATTTGCACTTTGAGGTGCGCGTAGACGGAATTCCAGTTGATCCATTCGGATATTTAGTTGATTAAGTTGCAGGAATGTAACACGAGTAATGTGAGATTAAGTATTATTGCAGGAATAAATAAAGCAGGGTCGCAAAAGGTATATTCTACGAAGCTTCTACGCTTACTCCCCTCCCTGCACGTAAACATGGTTTCCAAAACGAATGTCTACATATTCAAGAGTGGCACGATTTTTGACTTCCTGCGCGAGCACCGCCTGCAAGTTTGTCATCTGATCAGGAATTGAGCTTGTTAAATCAAACAGAACCGCAAACCCTTCCCTCAATTCGGCACGCGCCCATGCGGCTGTTGGACGCTCAACAGCAAAATGATCTGGGGTAAGATTATTGGCAATAAGTATTTGATTCATTTCCAGAACCTTCTCAACACCACCACTGACAAGAACTTGCTGACCGGGACTCAATGGCTCATTTTCCTGATCCACGATGCGCGGTAAACCGCGTAGGCGATCCTCCAATGGGAAAGGACCCTCCACAATTGGTCCAGACACGGACAACGCTATACTTTCTTCGTCTGTGAGCTCTCGAATGGCTGTCCCCGTGAGATCTACAAACAATGTCTGCTCATTGGAAAACCAGATCACCTGTGAAACACGCTCTATAACATTGATTTTAAGCGCGCGTTTTTCAATTGTCGTTTCAAGAGACTCAAATGAGTACTGCGAATTAAGCGTCTTCTTAAACTCATCATGATCAAAAAACCATGGATGCTGTTGCACAAAAATCAATAGACGACTTGAGTCGAGTTGCTTTTGTGCCAGCTCCTTAATAGGCGTTGAGGACATGTACTGCAAGCCATCAACCTCAATCGTATTTACCATCCAAAATGGCGCAAATGCGAATAGGTACACCAATCCAAAAAAGAAAAGAAAGCCTCCAATAAGCAAGAGGCGCAGGTGCCATGATGCTTTATTAACAGGCCTTTGGAAAAACGGATTATGAAAACGACGCGCCTGGTAGCGCCTAAATTGTGAGCGCCGAAAATAATCAGGCTTCCTCTGCATATCAACGATAGTCCATCTAGACGACAATTCTCGGAATCAACGGATTAATACGCGTTGTAACTTCGTAATGAATAGTGTTGAGGCGTTGTGCAATGTCATCAGCACGCATACGATTTTTTCCAGCACGACCGATTATGACGACCTCATCCTCCCGTGTGACTCTCGGGACCTCTGTTACGTCCACCATACACATGTTCATGCAGATGCGTCCAATGACGCGACAGTGCTGGCCACGGACGAGCACCTCGCCGATTGATGAAAGCCCGCGGTCAAACCCATTCCAATACCCTATCGGCAAAACAGCTATCTTACTCCAGCGTCGTAAAATCTCTGTACAACCATAGCCAACTGGCACATTCATTGGTGCTTCCTTGATTTGCGCAATCTTCGTTTTCCACGAAAGCACTGGCTCAAGCTCAATGCGACGCCCCAAATGTCGCGCCATGTGTCGCGTCTCGCGTGACGGCCAAAATCCATAACTCGCAACTCCAGGCCGTACGAGTGTGCCGTGCGTTTGTGGGTACAGGATCAGCGCAGCACTGCAGGCAGTGTGCACATACGTTGGATCAAAACCAGAGGCTTTGATCGCCTCATACGCCTGTAAAAATTGTCCCATTTGATATTCAGCAAAGCTTGCATCCTCTGCTTCTTCTATATTTGCAAAATGGGTTGAGACACCAACAAGGTCAACGTGCGGACAACTATGAATGATCTCCACAAGCACTGGAATTTCATTGAACCAGATGCCTTGTCGCATCGTACCTGTCTCAATTTTTAAATGAATCGAAACCCGCTTCCCTGCTTTAGCCGCCTCCTCCTGCAAAAGCCGAATCGTATCCGCATCATACACAACCTGATGCAGATCGAGCTCTATCACTTCAGCCAACTGTTGATGCAGAGTGTAGCCAATTACTATTATCGTCGCTCCAGAAAAAAGCGTGCGGACCTCTCTACCCTCTTCAACGCTGTCAACGGCAAAAATTCGAACGCCGTTTTCCCACAAAAGTGGCACGATCTCCTTGAGGCCGTGCCCATACGCATTCGCCTTCACAACTAGAGCCATTTGCACGCCCGGCTCAAGGAGCGATGAAAGCGCCACGATATTTAATCGCAACGCATCTCTGCTAATTTCGACCCAAGTTTTTGGCATAACAACAGTCCGATTAGCGCCACACTAGAGTGTGTTAGAAATAAAAACATCACGACCGCCGAGAAATGAACGTAAAACTTCTGGAACACCGATCGTTCCATCTGCACGTTGATAGTTTTCCATAATGGCGACGAGCGTTCTTCCTGCAAAAGCTGTTGCATCGTTCATATGGACGAACTCTGTTCCACCTTCACGCTTTACCTTTATATTGAGTCGTCGCGCCTGATAGTCCGTCATGTAGTCGGACGAATGTGTCTCTCGATATTTATTCTGCCCAGGCATCCACGTTTCAATATCAATGTGACGCGCATCTGGGTTCCCTTGGTCACCCGTACACGTCATCACCACTTGATAAGGCAGACCAAGCGCGTCCGTAATGTGCTCCTCAATCGCGACAAGAAAATTTTGTTCAGCGATTCCCTGCTCTGGAAGCGTGAAAGATTCCATTTCGGCTTTGTTGAACTGATGAATGCGAATAATGCCACGTGTGTCTTTGCCATAAGAACCGGCCTCACGACGGAATGCAGGCGTAAAAGCAAGATAGCGACACGGCAAATCCTCTTCCCTACACGTCTCGTCCATGTGCAATGGGCCAAGGGTGTGTTCTGCAGAACCAATCAAATATAAGTCATCAGACGCAATGTGATAACGCTCTTCCTTAGGCTCCAGACGCCCCATACGTTGCATCACTTCGGGGCGAAGCATAAGGGGCGGAGAAACAAGAGTAAACGCTTTCGACGAAACATCGAGCTGTTTTCCATCAATCAATTTTTTGAGAGCTGTCTCGTTTGTAAGCAGTCCAACGACATAACTAAACAAGGCCAGCTCCAATTCGACAAGTCCACCTTTCATGTACACAAACCGAGCACCAGAAACTTCTACAGCCTTTTCTGCATCAATCCATCCCAGGGCTTCGCCCAAAGCATCATGCTCCTTCGGCTGAAAATCGAACCTTGGAATATCTCCAACCTGACGCAACACAACATTTTCTGAATCATCCTTTCCAACCGGCGTATCATCCGAAGGCAGGTTCGGGATGGACAGAAGTAATGGATCGAGTTCGGCCTCCACCTGTCGCAAATTCTCTTCAAGTCCCGTTTGTTCACCTTTCAAACGCTTCCCTGTCTCAATATCTTTTTCCTTTGCGGCAAGATTGCGCTGGCGATTCAACTCGTCTACTTGACCTTGAATAGAGCGGCGCTGTTCATCAAGCTGGAGCACGCGATCAATATCAACTTCGACGTTCTTATTTTTGCACGCCTGCCTCACCAGCTCCGGGTTCTCACGAATAATTTTGATGTCGAGCATAGCCTTAGGCTGAATGTCTACCAGATCGGTTTCCGGCAAACGGTTGATTTAAAAAAGACGATTTATAAAATTCCGGATTGTGTGAAGGTATATCAACGAGTGCGATTTTTACGCTCTGTGTTGCGAGCCAGCGTGTCAAATCTTTCTTGAGTTCTGTTTGATCGTACCCAAAGGCAATCACCTCTGGCTTCGTATGCTCAAATATCGTATAGGATCCGAGCTGTCGGTCTCCATAAATGACCTCATCAACAATCGAGGTCTCGGCAAGCATCTCACGTCGTTCAATCTCTGGCCGTTTTGGCGGCCGACCCTTTAACTGTTCAACGATAGTATCACGCGCGATGCAGACAACCAATCTGTCCCCGAGTTTACGGGCTTCTTTGAGGAAAAACTCATGCCCGGGATGCAAGCCATCAAATGTACCAAAAACGAGGACAGTTTTCATATTAGGCCATAGGCCTATTACACAGACGGCGGACTCTCTGGTCTTAATGTTGGAAACAAAATTATTTCCTTCAAGTTCGGAGAGTTCGTTAAAAACGCAACCAGACGATCAATTCCAATTCCCATTCCACTTGTTGGAGGCATACCGTGGGAGAGTGCCTGTAAAAATTCCTCGTCCATAAATTGCGCCACATGACTTCCCTGCTCACGCAATGCCTGTTGCTCCTCAAGGCGTCTTCGTTGTTCAATCGGATCATTGAGCTCATGATAGTAGGCGTTAATGATCTCTTGACCCTTCACGATAAGTTGTACTGACGCACTCTTTGTTGGGTCATTTGGATTCTGCCGCGCAAGTGGTTTGAGCTCAATCGGATAATCAAATATCCACGTTGGTTGTTCAATCGCAGTACGCGCAGTTTTCTTGAAAAGCTCATCGTAAAACTCACCGACGCCAACACAACGCGAAAAATCAATATTAAGCCCAGCCTGCTTGGACGCCTTCTCAACAGCCTCTGGTGTTTTAAGTTCGTTAATATCAATTCCACAAGAACCAAGCACAGCGTCGCGGAATGTCATGCGAGGCCATGAGCCAGAAAAATCAATTGTTGTACCCTGATGCTCCACGCGTAAATCTCCAAGTGATGCTCGAACGATATGCGTCATGATGCCCTCGAGCTCCTGTACAAACTCCTCCTTATTTACAAAGGCCCAGTACAGCTCAATCGTTGTAAACTCTGGATTATGAGATTGATCAATGCCTTCGTTGCGGAACAGGCGACCGATTTCATACACCTTTTCAAAACCTCCCACGATCAGACGTTTGAGATACAGCTCTGGAGCGATACGCAAATAAAGATCAGCATTGAGCGCATTGTGATGAGTGCTGAATGGACGCGCATTTGCGCCACCGGGGATAGGCTGAAGAATTGGCGTCTCGACTTCAAGAAAACCGCGCTCATCAAGGTATTGACGTAGCGAAGAGATTAACTTGGAGCGCACAATGAACCGTTGACGAACATCTTTATTTGCAAGAAGGTCTAGCTCGCGCTGACGATATCGTGTTTCGACATCTGTGAGTCCGTGCCATTTCTCCGGAAGAGGCAAAAGTGATTTTGTGAGCATGCGTACAGAGCTCGCAAGGACGGTGGGCTCTTCGGTCTTTGTGAGATAGGCCACGCCTTGTGCTTGCAAAAAATCCCCGTTGTCAAAGTGATCATGGAAATGTGCGTAGGCGCTTTCGCCGATATCATCACGCTTGAGTGCAACTTGCAAACGATCCGTGCCGTCCTCGAGTACGACAAACGTCATACCGCCATGTTTACGAATTGCAAGAATGCGACCAACAACTGTGACGACAAGTTTACTTTGCAAGAAATCGCGAAATTGCGCATTGAACGCTCTGGCCTCGTGGCTACGCTCAATAACTGCCGGATAAGGATCTATCCCTTCTTTGCGTAGCGCTTCAAGCCTTCCACGACGCACGCCTTCTTCTTCAATCATAATGGTGTAATAATCCGATTATTCAACACGGAGAATTTTGTAATTAACTTTACCTGATGGCACATTAACCTCAACGACATCACCGTGATTCTTGCCAAGAAAAGCTTTGCCAATCGGCGACTCATTACTGATCTTTCCTTCCAACGGATTCGCTTCAGTGGCACCGACTAGTCTAAATACTTTTTGCGCCCCATCAACCTCGGCGGTAAACGTGCTCCCAAGTGCAATCGTTCCGCCGATTTTTTTCTCAACGAGAACCGCATTGCGAATGATAGACTCGAGCTCAATCACACGAGATTCGTTCGCGCCTTGCTGTTCCTTCGCCTCGTGATACTCAAAATTTTCGGATAAATCTCCGAGCTCTTTTGCAACCTCAAGACGTGCGGCAATTTCGCGACGCGTTACAAACTTCCGACGCTCAAGTTCTTGCTTGAGCTCTGCCAGAGCCTCTGATGATACGTAAACTGTTTGACTCATAAACTAATAAAAACGGGCAAAAAGCCCGAAGCCTAATTAAACTTCATAGCTTTATTCTACTGGAGTCGGCGTCAACACGTCAATCGTTGCTGGAGAAGAAGCGACCACATCATTTTGCGAATACCACCAGCGCACAATTTCCTTGGCAATTGGAACCGCGACGACATCTCCGCCACCAGCTTCCTCTACGAGCACCGTCACAACAAGTTCAGGGTTCTCATACGGCGCAAAACCTGTAAACCACGCGTGCGTTAATTTTGTACTCGACCACTGTGCCGTACCTGTTTTGCCAGCCATACTAACTGGCAGATATTGCAACGAGCTTGCAGAGCCGGACAAGACGGTCTCACGCAGACCTTCGCGCACAATCTCAATTACAGACGGTTCCATCACTTGCTCGTTGAGCACGACAGGATCAATGCGCTGTACGCCGTCAGCCGTCTCAAGCGCGTAGCCAACGTGCGGTTCATATAACGTCCCTCCATTTGCAAACACCATCGTCGCGGCAGAGAGCTGTAATGGCGTCAAGAGCAGATCACCTTGTCCAATCGCAACATGGTATGTATCGCCAATATACCAGCGTTCGCCTTTTGCCTCTTGCTTCCACGCCTTCGTGGGCAGAAAACCAGAAGCCTCGCCCGTGAGATCAATCCCCAATGGCGCACCAAGACCAAATTTCATTGCAGAGGAAACGATTTTTTCAACACCGAGACCGGCGAAGGTATCGAATCCACCACCGATAATGTAAAAAAAGGTGTTGACTGATTCCGCGATTGCTTTTGTCACATTTGTCGCGCCATGCCCTCCGCTTTTCCAGTCAGGAAAAAACCATGGGCCAATCGAAATCCCGCCACTTGAAATAAATGAGGTATTACGGTCTATAAGTCCTTCCGCAAGGGCGGCGGCCGCCACAATCGGTTTGAACGTCGAGCCCGATGGATACTCACCAGAAACGGCACGCGCAAACAAAGGGCGGTTCGGATCATCAAGCAGAGCTTGATACGTTGCTTGATCAATCCCATTCGTGAACAAGTTAGCGTCATAAGCTGGCGTACTAACAAGAGCGAGGATTTGCCCATCGCGCGGATCCATCACCACCACCGCCGTTCGTGCAGAGGTGCCAACCGCATCGGCAATCACCTGTTCAATCTTTGCTGTGAGATTGGCATCAATAGAAAGCACAAGATTGGCTCCATTTTGCGGGTCCTGTTTGATAATGACGCTCACTTCATTTCCGTACGCATCTGTTTCAATAATCTTTCGGCCAAAAATGCCACGCAGAGCGGATTCATACACAGACTCAAGTCCAAGCTTTCCAACGTGATCAATGCGACGGTAGTCTTTCTGCGAAAGCAATTTGTACTCTTCTTTGCTGATAACGCCAGTGTAACCAAGCAGATGAGAGAGACTCGGAATAGCGTCTGTCACGTAAGATCGTCGCGTGCTGATCTCTACACGAAGGCCTTGATAATTTTTCTCAACGAGAAGAAAAGCAAGCGCTTCATTATAAGGAATATCTTGTACAAGTACGATTTGATCGTAGGGATTCGCATCTCCTTCGGAAAGGCGCGAGAGCAACTCTGCGATGGAGATATTGAGCGTTGATGAGAGCTCCATAAGGTAGATAACGCGTTCCCATTCATCAGCAGGAAGATTGGCAGGTGTTGCGATAATCTGAAAAGTCGGACTATTCTGTGCGAGAATGCGATGATTCCGATCATAGATAACGCCACGTAAAGAAGGAAGGTATTCAATGCGCACACGGTTACCTTCGGCAAGGGCGCGATAATCGTTACCTTGAAGAATCTGAAGATGACCGGCACGACCAATCAGAAAAAGAAAACTCACAAGACACAATACGGCTCCAAGACGTAGCCGATTACGATTGATTGTAACACCAAGAAAATGGCGCGTCGGTTGATCGTCGAGAAAGCGATGCGCCTCGGCAAATGCCTCATCAAAAACATCCGTCTCATGACGCTTGCGGACGTCGCCGAGAGGATGCTCCTCTGCAATTGGAAAAAGGCGGTTTATCGCTTTCATACCAATCAAACATTGCGTACAAGGAAAATCGTTCTCATGAACACAGAGATGCGACGGCTGGCAAGGAAACTCACGAATAAGGCGACGAGGAAAATCGCCCACTCTGCTGGTAGACTCGCAAGATAACTCACGCCGACACCGCGAAGGCTAAAAGATACAGTATGAATCACAGTCACGACGAGAAAGCCTACTGTTCCTAATCCCATCATCGCGTAGACCGAGCGATTGGTAAATACGCGCTGTGCCAAAAACCACATAACGACAGCCGCAAGCGCGTAACTGAATACGTTTGGCGCGTCAGAAAAGCCAAGCTGATCGAGTTCGATTCCAGCAAGCACCAGCCAAAGGACACCGAATCCGTTGCTCACAAAGTGCATCACTAGTACACCTACGAGAAAACTTAAAGGAAGGAGCTGGAATGTTGAGCTCCATGCCGAAAGCATTGTTTGTTCAATCATCGTCACTATCGAAACAAAAAGTAATAAAATGAGCCAGCGTAAAATCATACAAGCTAAGGATCAAGATAAAGGACGCTGACCATCATGAGTTGGCGCAAGTCAATAAGCGGTTCTACAGTGGCTGTTTTAAATGGATCGTGCTCGTCTGCGACGACCTGCGTCACAATGCCTATAACAAGACCGGCGGGAATCGAGGCATCAAGACCGGAGCTTACTACGATGTCATTTATGTCAACTGTGACGTCCTGCGGAATATAAGCGATATGGATTATCGTTCCGTCGCTCCCTTCCGCAATTCCAATCGTTCCATCTGCGTCGTCAATGAGACGCACCCCCACACGACTTGTACGATCCGTAATAAGACGCACGACACTGGTCTTCGTGTACACTTCGCTGACGCGCCCAACAAGCACACCGTTGCCGGCAATGACGGCTTGATCCACCTGAACGCCGTTATCACTTCCTCGATCAATAAGGAGGAGTTCGCCACTTCGTTCAGTTATGCGACTTAAAACACGGGCGGTGACAGAAGTAAATAAGTTCTGCTGTTGATAGTTCAATAAAACGGCGAGGTCTTCGTACCCTTTTCGCAAAAACGCAAGCTCGGCTCCATCAAGCGCAAGTGCGATGATGCGTATTCTTAAAAGCTCATTTTCCTGTTGGAGAGCTTGCTTATCTGAAAGCAATACTGAAAAGAGTCCACGCGACCGGCTCCCTATTCCGTACAGTTGCGCACGCAACCCATTACTAGCATCCTGCACAAATCCGACCTTGCGCAAAAATAAGCTCGCGAGCAAGAAAATAATCGTGAACAGTAGCATTGGAATGAGTCGTCTTGTTGTGCGCAATGCATGGAACCGCATGGGTGTTTTATTGACTCAATTATTTGCTCGTGGCAGAAGGAAGAGCGATTTCCTTGAGAAGGTCATCATCATCGAGTAACGCTCCTGCCCCACGGGCCACTGCCGTGATTGGATCATCAATCGTATTTACACGAATCGCTGTTTCCTTGCTGATAACTTCATCAAGGCCACGGAGGAGAGCTCCGCCACCCGTTAGAAAAATGCCACGCTCATAAATATCGGCGGCAAGTTCAGGTGGCGTGATCTCCAGCGTTGCTTTAATGCCCTCCAAAATCGTTCGAATGGATCGTTGTAACGCCTCGCGAATTTGTGTGTCGTGGACGATGAGCTCTTTTGGTAATCCGCTAATTAAATCCCGACCGCGCATTGCCATCTGCAGTCGTTCCTCAACTGGAGAGGCTGTGCCAATTTGAATCTTCACTTGTTCGGCAACACGCTCTCCCAAAAAAAGGTTAAACGCCTCACGCGCATATTGAATTATGTTCTTGGTGAGCTCGTCTCCAGCAATGCCTAAAGTTTTCCAATTTACAACACCAGCAAGCGAAATCACGGCGATTTTTGTCGTTCCGCCGCCAATATCTACAATCATATTGCCTCGTGATTCTGTAATCGCAAATTTACCGCCGATCGCGGCAAGCAGTGGTTCCTCAACAAGGAATACCTGACGCGCGCCAGCAGAAAGCGCGGCATCCTCGACGGCCTTGCGCTCCACTTCGGTGATCTCAAGCGGTACGCCGATAACCACACGTGGACGAGGAACGATCGTGAACGTTTCTTCATGTACCTTGTCAATGAAATACTTGAGCATCTTTTCCGTCACCTCAAAATCCGAAATGACTCCCTTGCTCAACGGACGGACCGTGATAATGTGTGGAGGTGTTTTGCCGAGCATGTCCTTGGCATCATGTCCTACCGCAAGAATCTGGTCTGTACGCGTATTGATAGCAACGATCGAGGGCTCATGAATAATAATACCGCGTTCCTTCACGAATACGAGTGTATTCGCTGTTCCGAGGTCTATCCCGAGATCCTTCGAGAATTGACCAAAAAATTTGTTCAACATAAAAACATCCTACCTCCATCGGATGCTCATTGTAGCAAGGAAATGAAAAGTCTAGTAGTCAGATGGTTTAGCCTATGCTCGTAGGAGTATTAATCTTTTGGCGTTTTGTCGTCCAAAAGAAGAGCTCAAATAGTGAAAAAAAGAGAATGAGCAGGAGCATCGTCCACCAACGTAAGAATCCGAAGGTAGCGAGAATGAGGTTGGCGATAATCAAACTCGTGAAGAACACGGCGTGACGGAATGCCTTGACGACTTCTCGATGGACGATCAGGTCAACTCTAAAAAGAATCACACGAAGACCAACACCCACTGTCGAGAAGAGGCCAACCAGCATCATCGAGAGCGTGATAAAAAAAATCAAGCGACCGACAAAGCCGGTCGTGATTGGGTCAACACGAAAAACGACGAACAACCATGCGCAGGCCGCCAAAAAAGTACCAATCGTCATAAGCATAATGTACTGCCTAAAGGTCATAGGTGCTACGTGATTGTGTGATGATCAGCACATGGCGGATTTGGACTTGTGGATCGGCTGTCATCGCCACCTCAATCATACCACTCTCAAGCGCCTTTGTTTCATTTGCCGCCACGCTATGATCACAAGCAATCTTGAGCAAACCGTTTGCGAATGAGACAACGTGTACCGCCGGGCGCAAGTCCGGTAGCAAAGCGACATCCAAAAAATCAGAAACGGCCTGCACCACATTTGCAGAGCGGACTTGCTGGCTGATGCCGGCTCGTTTTACAGCGTGGTTAAGAAGGCCTTTAAGAGAGAGCATAATAAGTCTTATTATTGCCTAAACTCACAAATATCGCGGAAGTCGCAATAACGGCACATGAAGCCGGGGGTCGGAGTGAATTTGGAGGAACGGATCCGAGTGGCGGTATCCTGAATTTGGGCGATCAGCGCTTCAAGTTCATCGGGCTTACCAAGAAACGACACGCGCGAATTATCCTCCAAATAATGATACGTCAATTTCAGAACCTTGAGCGGAGGATCAAAGCAACGATCGGCCGCAAGCTGATATATCATTAACTGGCGCTTATCCTCCGCACTCATCTTTTCCCCTTTTTTGGGCGTGCCTGTTTTGTAATCAATAATCTCTACACCGCCTTCGATCGAATCAATGCGATCAATCTGCCCTTTCACGCTCACATCGCCAAACTTCAAGGTAAAACCCTTTTCAAGGTGAAGTGGTTTTGGTGGAGTAATAAGCATCTCTGCAAAATAATCTGTAAGGATTTTTTTACCTTTGGCTCGATACTCCTCGCGTTGCACATCATTTTCATACCACTCATCTATCCACGAGGCGTCGTAGAGTTGCATGAGCTCTTTGAGTCCAACCACCTCACTCGACTCCGCATGGCTACGTTCAGGAACCTTGTCAAACAAGTTACTCTGTTTTTGTTCAATGCGCCCTTTCAAAAGCTCAAAAAACTTTTGCAAAGTGTTATGCATCGTCTTTCCGAAGCTCATCACATATCGTCCATAAACTGGCACGTGAAGAAGATGAGCATATTTATATTGCAATGGACACGTTTCAAAGGCGGCGAGCTGTGTGAAGCTGAAAGCTTTGGCGGTCTTGGATGGCTGGTACGGTATCATCTCTGGAATCTGGGATTTTAAAATTTCACGCTCGGGTTCAAAAGTCCCATACAGACCCAGCTCATGCAAAAATCGTGAAAGCTTTTTTTTGCGCGTACCACCGTAATCATCTGCCGAGGTTAGATAAACCGCCTCTTTGGCTCGCGTCAGAGCCACGTACATCAGGCGACGTTCTTCTTCTAAATGAATATCGCCTTGAGGTAATATTTCCTTAATAAGTTTTTCAGAAAGTGGAATCGCTTCTTTTTGCTCGCTCGTTGGAAAACGGCGATCCACCATACTCACAATAAAAACATGAGTAAACTCAAGCCCTTTTGCGCTGTGAATGGTCATCACCTGAACACACTCCGGACCTTGTTCAGGATCAGCCTTGAGCGCACCCTCGTCGCCGCTACTTTGCTCATGTTCAAACTCCTGCAAAAATGTGTGAAGCGATCGGTCCGCGCTTGCGAGCTCAAAACGCTTTAAACGTTCATAAAACTGTTGTAAATAACGAAACTCCTCCATCTGCTTTCTCTCGCTCATACCATTCACATAGCCAAGAATACCACTAGCTTTCATCACCTCAACATAAAGTTCACTCACAGGTTTGCGACGAGACGACTCACGCCATGCATTGAGCTGATGAAGAAGTTCCTCAATACGCTGAAAAGTTTCAATGTGAAGATCGTGTACAGTCCGAGCCGACTCAAGCACTTGAATAAGTGCCTTGCCACGGCGATAACATTCGTGCGTAAAGGTGACAATATCGCGAACGTCAACAGCGAGCATTGGGTGACTCAAGAGACGATAGAGACTCGGACTTGCGTTAGGTTGATCAATAACGCGAAGATAAGCGAGCGCATCAAGAATGATCGGCTTGACATAAAGACCCTTAAGCGCAAAGAAAAGATACGGAAGGCCAACACGGTCAAGTTGGCGCACGAACGGTTCGGCCGTATCGTTCGCGCGAACGAGGATAGCAATTTCTTGTAAGGGAGTCCCCTGCTTATGAAGTTCAAGAATCCGCTCCGCAACACGCGTCGCCTCTTCCTCAAGGCTTGAACAATGAATGTGTTCAATGTGACCCTCGCCTTCATGGCTCGCATTCAATCGCTTGCTCAAGCCCTCAAGTTGCACCTCGAGACGATTCGGGTTGTTCGCCTGAATGAACTCGTACGCCACGTCAAGAATTCTTTGTCGGCTGCGGTAATTGCGCGTGAGGGCGATTTGTCGCACTTCCGGGTAGTCCTTTTTGAACTGAAGAACGTTTGAGATCGATGCGCCCCTGAACCTATAAATCGATTGATCATCGTCGGATACGACCGTCAAGTTGTTCTCGGGCGCGGCGAGCATCTTGACGAGCTCATACTGGGCCCAGTTGGTGTCCTGAAACTCATCAACCAGCACATAACGAAACTGTTTTTGATACTTCGCAAGGATCGCCGGACGATCCTTGAGTAGTTTGATCGTGTAAAAAATGAGATCTCCAAAATCTAACGCGCCTTGCTGAAGCAGAAGGCGTTGATAGATGTGATAGGCATTGGCCAGTTCTCGCAATCGCGCGACTTCGATCTCATCGTTTCCTCCCGCATTTGTGGCGTCCTGATTTGCCACAAGCTCCTCAACATGCGCAAGATATTCCTCCGGACTCACACCTTCATCTTTAGCGCGAGAAAAATGCTCAAGCATGGCTTGAATAAACTTTGTTGGGTTGCCAGCAGGACGATAATAATTGAGCTCAAAACTAGCAAAATTCTGGCGCACTAAAAGCCAGGCATCAGTTTGATTGAGAAGCTTAAAATCGTTGGGGATACCGATGTCGAGCGCGTGCTGTTTCAGGAGACGCTCGCAAAAACCGTGAAACGTTGAAATCCACAAGTCGAGATAACCAAACGGCAGGAGACGATCAACACGCTCCTCCATTTCCGCCGCAGCTTTCTCGGTGAACGTGAGCGCGAGAATCTCATCAGCCTTCGCTTTCCCTTGCTCAATCAGCCAGCCAATGCGATGCGTAATGACTGTTGTCTTCCCTGTCCCAGCCCCAGCAATAATCATGAGCGGACCTTTATCATGCATGACCGCCGCCAACTGCTCTGGATTTAAATTTTCAAGAAGATTGTCTGGCATTATCTTCGTCTCCTTCGCTGAGCGACCTTATACCTCGCCAGCTCGCGCTCAAGGGAAGCGGCGGCGTCGGCGAACGAACGATCGTCGGCAAAACGCTTTTCCGCGAGAAGCGCCTCGGCGCGCTTTTTAGCCTCTTCTATTTTTTCAAGCTCCAACTCCTCCAAACGCTCGGCCGTATCAGCGAGCACCACGACCTCATTTCCCGCTCGCACCTCAAAAAATCCTGTTGAGATTGCGAGAAATTCTTCTTCGTTCCCCATCTTAAGCTTCATTTCACCAGCTTTAAGTGGCGCGACAAGCGAAATATGTCCCGGCAAAATTGTGACCTCGCCAGTCGTTGTCATGAGCGTAACGGAATCAACGCTCGCTTCATAGACAAGGCGTTCAGGGGTAACAATTTTTAGGGACAGATGGGACATAATTACGATGTGACTTCCTCAATTCCGCCTTTCATATAGAACGACTGCTCTGGCTTTTCATCATGAGCTCCATCTAAAATTTCCTTGAATCCACGCACCGTATCTTTGAGTGAGACATACTTGCCCGGCGTGCCTGTAAATTGTTCAGCCACGAAAAATGGCTGTGACAGGAATTTCTGAATACGGCGTGCGCGAGAAACTGTGAGTTTATCATCGTCTGACAACTCATCCATGCCTAGAATCGCAATAATGTCTTGCAAGTCTTTGTAACGCTGTAGCACTTTCTGCACGCCACGCGCAACGGCGTAGTGCTCTTCCCCAACAACGTTTGGATCGAGAATGGTTGAGCTTGAATCGAGAGGATCAACAGCAGGATAAATGCCGAGCTCGGCAAGAGGACGTGAGAGTACAACAGTTGAATCTAGATGACCGAATGTCGTCGCTGGCGCTGGGTCTGTGTTGTCATCTGCTGGCACGTAAACGGCCTGAATTGAGGTAATCGAACCTTTCTTCGTTGATGTGATACGCTCCTGCAGGGCGCCCATTTCTGTAGCAAGCGTCGGCTGATATCCAACAGCCGATGGAATGCGACCCAAAAGCGCGGACACTTCAGATCCAGCCTGCGTAAAACGAAAAATGTTGTCTATAAACAAGAGCATGTCCTTTCCCTGATCGCGGTAGTACTCGGCAAGGGTGAGCCCAGTGAGCGCAACGCGAGCGCGCGCGCCCGGCGGTTCGTTCATCTGCCCGAAGACGAGCATCGTTTTGTCCATCACCTTGGCCTCCTCCATCTCGAGATACAAATCATTTCCCTCCCGCGTGCGCTCTCCTACTCCAGCGAACACCGAAAGTCCAGCGTGCTCGGCGGCGATATTACGAATGAGCTCCTTAACGATGACCGTCTTGCCAACTCCGGCGCCACCAAAGAGTCCGACTTTTCCACCTTTGAGAATTGGACAAATAAGATCAATAACCTTGATGCCAGTCTCAAAAATTTCCACCTTCGTTGACTGCTCCGTGAATTCCGGCGCTGGACGATGAATCGAATACATCAGCTTGGTATTGATAGGACCCTTCTGATCAATTGGCTGGCCTGTAACATTCAACATGCGACCGAGGGTGGCGTCTCCAACAGGAACGGAGATCGGCGCGCCAGTATTTCTGACCTCCATTCCACGGCGAAGTCCGTCTGTCGAGGACATCGCGATCGTGCGTACCAAGCCGTTTCCCATATGCTGTGAAACCTCGAGGGTCAGGATTCCACCATCTTTTTCCGAACGCTCGATTGTGAGCGCATTAAAAATTCCCGGCATCTCGCCCTCAAAACGAACGTCTATGACCGGACCGATTATTTGTGCGATAGTTCCTTTCATAATAATAGATGGTAGACAATAGATATTTATTCAAGCGCAGCTTTTCCACTTGAGATCTCGGAAATCTCACGAGTGATGCCAGCTTGGCGAATCTGATTATAGGTGAAGGTGAGATCATCAATCATATCTTTAGCGGCATCTGTCGCATTGCGCATGGCCAGCATACGCGCCGAGTGTTCCGAGGCGGATGTCTCTAGCAGTGCTTGCCAAATCATCGTCTCAACAATGCGTGGAAGAATGAAGTCGAGGACGGCGGCTGGAGATGGTTCAAAAATATATTCAGCGAGGTGTAACGTCGAACCAAGCTCTTCGTCTCGTTTCAGTGGCAACAGCTGTATTACACTTGGAATCTGTGTTACAGCAGAGACATAATCGGTGTAGCCGATGACGATTTTATCGTACGTCCCGTCCAAATAACTCTTAAGAATCAATTTTGAAATCGGCAACGTATCAACAAATTTCGGATTGTTGGTGAGTTGTTCAAAGGCCGCGACGATCTGCTTGTTCACGCGTCGCACCGCTTGTGCTCCACGCTTGCCGACCGCCACGACATCCACCTGCGCGCTGTCATACGTTCCAATCGTCCTCAATGCCTCTTTTACCATGCGCGAGTTAAATCCACCACACAATCCACGATCAGATGTGTAAAGGATGAACAGAATGCGCTTTATTTGTTTACGCGTGACAAGTAACGGATGCGCCGATGAATCTGTCCATGTCGCAATCGCGCGCACCGTCTCCCACGCCAGGCTCGAGTATGGTCGTGTCCCAAGCACGCCAGAAACGGCGCGACGCATTTTGCTCGCCGCCACCATCTCCATCGCTTTGGTGATCTTTCGCGTGTTCCTCACCGAAACGATACGACGTTTCAGAGCGCGTGTATTAGATGGCATATTTTTCTACGGCTTTTTTGAGAGCTTCGACAGTTTGATCCTCAAGCTTGCCGGTCTCACAAATTTTCTTGAGGATATCTGACTTCTGCATTCGCATATGCTCTAAAAATCCTTCTTCCCATTCACGAATCTTTTCAACCTCAATATTATCCAAAAGCCCATTGGTGACAGCAAAAATAACCACGACTTGCTCCTCAAACGGCATTGGCGCGTACTGCTTTTGTTTCAAGAGCTCTGTAATTCGCTTCCCACGTTCAATCTGCTTGCGCGTCCCTTCGTCTAGATCAGTCGCAAACTGCGCGAATGCCTCGAGCTCACGAAACTGCGCCAAGTCAAGACGCATCTTTCCAGAAACCTTCTTCATCGCCTTCGTCTGCGCAGCCGAACCTACACGCGATACGGAGAGTCCCACGTTCAACGCTGGACGAATACCGCGATAGAACAAATCAGTTTCCAAATAAATCTGACCATCAGTGATCGAAATCACGTTGGTTGGAATATAGGCGGACACATCACCAGCTTGAGTCTCAATAATTGGAAGAGCAGTTAGTGAACCACCACCATTATCCTTATTCATGCGGGCAGAACGTTCAAGTAAACGGGAGTGCAGATAAAAAACGTCACCGGGATACGCCTCGCGTCCCGGCGGACGACGCAACAAAAGCGAGACTTCGCGATAAGCCCATGCGTGTTTTGAAAGGTCATCGTAAATCACGAGAGCGTCTTCACCTTTGTTCATGAAGTACTCGCCGATCGTACAGCCGACGTACGGCGCCATGTACCACATGGCCGCCGGATCCGACGCGCCAGCAAGCACAACGGTCGTATACTCCATTGCACCAGCTTCGGTCAATTTGGTCACAATCTGCGCCACCTTTGATTCCTTTTGGCCGATAGCAACATAAATACATTTCACGTTCTGTCCTTTTTGATTAATGATGGTGTCAATAGCCACTGCTGTTTTTCCTGTTTGGCGATCGCCAATGATGAGCTCACGCTGGCCACGACCGATCGGAATCATGGCGTCAATCGCCTTGATTCCTGTGTGCAAAGGAGTGTCCACTGGTTGACGCGAAAGCACACCCGGAGCAATCCGCTCAATCGGCATCCGCGTTTTCGCGCGCAGTTCTCCTTTGCCGTCAATCGGCGCTCCAATGCCGTTGAGCACGCGCCCGACAACGTCATCTGAAAGACCGACGGATAAAATCTGTCCAGTGGCCTTAACTGTGTCGCCCTCTTTGATGTGGTGCGCCTCGCCAAGCAATACAGCACTGACAGTCTCCTCTTCCAAGTTGAGTGTTACACCAAGCACACCACCGGGAAACTCAAGCATCTCCGACGCCATCGCGTTGGTGAGACCGGTCATGCGCGCAATGCCGTCACCCACGGCGATCACCGTGCCGACTTGTTCCTCTTTTACATCGCCTTCAAATGAGGTGACTTGTTTGCGAAGGGCTTCTAGAATGGTTTCTTTGGACATATTTGGGAGAAGTCGAATGAGTCGAGAGTCGGAGCTTAAGAATTAATCAGATAAGATTTTAGACGAGAGAGTTGACCGGCGATGGAGCCGTCGAGAAGGCGGTCGTCAATTTGTAAACGTGCTCCACCAAGCAATTCTTTGTTGACGCGCTTTTCGATTGTTGCGTTGGTAAAACGTTCCTTGAGTTCACGATCGAGCTCCGCAGAAATTGCTTGCGCCGTTTCCAGTCGCACGGTTGCTGTGCCATAGCGTCGTCGCCAAACAGATTCAAAGACACGGGCAATTTCTCGGTGGCGCGAACGCTCATGCCGATCTGATAATAAAGCGACAAAATCCTTTACAACGAGCTCTAAAACCTTACCAGTCTTTCCTTCTGTGATGTCGTGGAGGACATTCGCGTATTGTTTCGCTGTAGGCTTCATAAAGAACTAAACCATCTTGCGAATGACTTCCTCCGCGAGCGATGTTGCTTTCTTTTCGTTAAGTTCAGAAACGATAATTTTTTGCGAAGCCACGACAATAATTTCTGCAAGCTCTTTGCGAGCGTCACGCATCATCATCTCGCGTTCTTGATTTAACTGTTGTTTGCCATGGGCGATAACGCGTTCAACCTCAACCTTTGTTTTTTCGAGAACCTCCTGACGGCGAATCTCTGCGCCAGCCAGCGCCTCCCCTACGCTTTGTTTAGCTTGTTCACGAGCGACCTTAAGCACCTCAACACGCTCTAGCTCGACTCGCTGTAAACGCGATTCAATCTCGCTCGCGTCTTTGACGCTTTGCTCAATTTTTTTCTGACGTTCATCGAGCATTCGCACGATTGGCTTATATGCCCACCTCCATAACACCAAAAGCACAATCGTAAAATTCACGAGTTGCGCGATAAAGATTTTTAGGTCAAGGCCAAGCGCTCCAATGCCACCGGTTGGTTCCATATAAGAGCTATAATGTAAACGTCACGACCAGTGCATAAATCGCGATCGCTTCTGCAAAGGCCATACCAAGCAACATCGGTACGAAGATTTTTCCCGCCGCTTCAGGATTACGACCGATCCCTTCCATCGCCTTCATGCCGATAAGTCCCACGCCGAGTGCCGGACCAAGTCCGCCAAAACCCATGATGAGGCCCTTGGCAATCAACTGTGCTGATTCTGGTTCCATAATAAATAATGTTAGTGAGTTTGTAAGTTAACAAGTTGAAGCGGTGCCGTTTTCTCCTCATGTTTCTCCTGATGAGACTGTGATGCCACCGTAAAGAATGCAAGCGTCAGCATTGCAAAGACCGTCGCCTGAATGATTCCAACTAGAATCTCAAGAAAGATAAATGGAATCGGCAAGGCATAGGCAAAAATGCCCATCATCACTGTAAGGAGAATCTCACCGGCAAATACGTTTCCAAATAGCCGAAGCGAAAGTGAGAGAACTTTCGCGAATTCACTGACGAGCTCGAGCAAGCCGACTGCAAACTCGATGATGGCGATGAGAATTGCCACAGGGCCTTTAGTCAATGCGCTAATAACGCCACGAACATTAAAAAATTTACTGATGTGCGACAACACGCCGACGTGTAAAATCCCAAACACATGACTCATCACAACAGCAAAAATTGAAAGTGACACCAGTACTTCAATAAGTGAAAAAC
>JBBTQF010000019.1:0-10614 GCA_038065815.1 Patescibacteria group bacterium | reverse complement strand
CAATCACCTGCAACAGAAGCGCCGAATCCTCAACGCTGTGCGTGAACACTCCAAATTGATCAAGGCTCGAAGCGAGCGCGATGAGTCCATAGCGAGACACACGACCGTACGTTGGCTTGATACCAACAACGCCACACAAACTCGCTGGCTGACGGATTGAGCCACCTGTATCCGAGCCTGTGGCACCGAGTGCGAAGCCAGCCGCAACAGCGGCGGCAGAACCTCCAGAAGATCCACCCGGTACGCACGAAAGGTTCCAAGGATTTTGCGTTGTCCCAAAATGCGACGTCTCGGTCGAGGATCCCATCGCAAATTCGTCGAGGTTTGTCCGCCCAATCAAAACCGCGCCAGCTAACCGAAGTCGCTCAATCACGGTAGCATTATATGTTGCCGTGTAGTTCTCAAGGATTTGAGAACCCGCCGTGCACTTCTTCCCTTTTATCAACTGATTATCCTTAATCGCAATTGGAATGCCAGCGAGTGGACCAAGTTCTTCCCCTCGTGCGCGAGCTGAATCAATGGCCTTTGCTTGTTCAAGAGCCTCATCCGCAAAAACTTCCAAAAACGCGTGGACGTCCTTTTCTTTCTTTGCGATATTATCCAGACAACTTTGCACAAGCTCAACTGCTGTGAGCTCTTTTTCTTCGAGGAGTTTTTTCGCTTCTGAAATTGTCATCATAATGCCTCATCGTTCTGCTCAAACACGCCCTGCACTTTTAGGAGGTCTCCAACACGATCAGGAAATTCTGCGATGAGACGAGCGCGTGTATCGGCATCGCTTGCCTCCGCCTCATCTTCACGAAATACATTTTTTAAGTCGTTAATATACACCGACGGCGAAATAGACGAAGTATCAACCTCTTGCAATTTCCCAATAAAATCAAGAATTGACAGGAGTTGTGGCTCCATCTGTGTGAGCTCCTCTGCGGTGAGCTCCAATCGCGCCAAATCAGCCAAATGTTGTGCTTCAAACTCTGCCATAGACTAGACCTATTGCCAAATAAGCTTATAGACGAAAAAGGTCAGAAGCGAGCGAAAGCCGTTTGAGAGAACTGAAGGAGTGGCAGAGCCACTTCGAAGTTTTCGAAAATGGCTTGCAGCCGTTTCTGGCATTTTGTAGGCATAAGATTATTTGGCAACAGGTCTACTACGAAATCATACGTATAAACTCTGTCTCGGTCAATATCTTTACTCCTAACTTTTTTGCTTTATCCAGCTTTGAGCCAGGGCTTTCTCCAGCAACGACGTAATCCGTTTTTCTCGAAACAGACTCCGATGGATCGCCTCCGCGCGCGCGAATTTTTACCTTTGCCTCCTCGCGACTCATACGCGAGAGCGTTCCGGTCACAACAAATGTCTTACCTGTCAGTGCCCCACGATCTCGAGCTTTTGCCTGCATAATTTCTACACCATTTTTCTTGTACTCCTCTACAAGCTGGCGATGATACTGGTCCGCGAAAAACTCGACAATGCTTTTTCCTACCACCTCACCGACCCCAGAAATATTCGCAAGCTCATCTTGATCAGCAGACATGATCCTATCAAGTGAACCAAGCTCTTGTGCGAGTAGCCGTGCTGTTTCCTCGCCAACGTGTCGAATGCCGAGCGCAACAAGGAAACGATCGAGGGAAATTTTTTTGCACGACTGAATCGCTATAACGAGCTTTTGTGAAGAGATCTCCGCAAAACGCTCTAGACTCACGAGATCCTCGCGTGTGAGCGTGAAAAGCTGTGACGGACGCTGGACGAGCTTTTGGGCTTGTAGAAGCGCGATCGTTGAAGGGCCAATACCATCAATCTGAAACGCGCGAGCCGCGTGCAGAATACGTTCTCGGTCTTGCGCAAAGCAATGAATGTTCGTACAGACGATAGCAACCTCATCGGCTCCTCGAGACAAAGATGAGCCACAGGCAGGACACTTCTTTGGCGCTTGAATACTTTTTGTGTTCTTGCCACGCAAATTTTTCAGCACCTTCTGAATCTTGGGAATAATGTCACCGGCCTTATACAAAATCACCGTGTCGCCGATGCGCACATCGAGGCGTTCAATCTCGTCAGCATTATGAAGCGACGCGTGGGTTACGGTTGTCCCAGCAACAGACGTCGGCCTCACTACCGCAACCGGCGTAAGCGCTCCTGTACGTCCAACAAACCACTCTACATTCTCGACGACGGTCGTCGCTTCCTCTGCCGGAAACTTCCACGCAACTAATCCTCGTGGCGTCTTTCCAACCACACCAAGACTTTCATAAGTGTTGTTGTCGTTGACGCGTATCACCATGCCGTCAATCCAATAATCAAACTTCGCGCGTTTGATCTGCAACTCCTCCCAAAATTCCGCAACCTCCTTTGGACTCACAAACTTGCGCGACTGTTCATTGACGCAAAATCCAAGCTCGCGCAAAAGTTTCCATTCCTTGTCATGTGTTTTTTGCCCATGCTCCGTAACGAGATCCCAAGCAGAGAAACTCAATCCACGTGACGCTGTGATGCTAGAATCCAGTTGACGAACGCTCCCTGCGGCCGCGTTGCGTGGATTGGCCGCTAACTCCTTACCTTCTTTTTTTAGGCGCTTGTTATAGGCTGAAAAGGCAGAGATAGGGAAAAAGATCTCGCCTCGGATGATGGCATCAAGAGGTTTAGTAAGACGCAGAGGAACCGTGGAGATCGTTCTAACATTTTGTGTAATATCCTCGCCAATACGACCATCGCCACGCGTCGCTGCTGTTTTGAGAATCCCTTTTTCGTACGTTAATGAAATCGCCAGACCATCAAGTTTGACCATGCAAAATAAATCAAAAACTTGACGATCGTGAAGTTTTTGTATTCGCTCGTACCACGCCTCAAATTCCTGCGGTGTAAAGACATCTTCCATCGAAAGCATCGGCGAGATGTGCACGACCTTTTTAAACTTCTCAAGCGGTGCGCCTCCTACGCGTTGTGTTGGAGAGTCGAGGGTAATGAGATCAGGAAATTGTTGTTCGAGCTTGTAAAGCTCGTGCTTAAGTGAATCCAAAACCGCCTCGCTCACCGTCGTTTTATCGAGAACATGATAAGCGTAGCGATGAGCTTCGATCTCATTGCGTAGCTTTTCAATGCGTAATTTTGCTTCAGATTTGGTCATACAAAATATCCAAAGTACCACTCAATAATCTGCCAGCCCCATATCATTGCTATAAAAGTGCCGAATGCCAAAAATGTTCCAAGCGGAATATGACTCTCCAACCCTTTTCGATGCGTCAACAACAATACAACTCCCACAAAGGCCCCGACAACATAAGAGATCAGCAACGCCAAAAGTCCTCGCTCAATGCCAAGCCACAAACCCATGAGCACTCCCATGCGAATATCACCGCCTCCAATCCATCTCCCGCGCGAAATTGCGTACTGCGCAAAAAAGAACCCGCCAATGACAAGCGCGCCGAGCAACATTGAGATCGGCTTGTCAATGTACCACCACAAATTAGGCAGACTCCAATTAAACAAAACGGCGAGGATCATCGCTGGAACTGTGAACCGATCAAGAATATAACTGTACTTAAAATCGTAAACAAAAATGATGATCAAAAAAAGTGTGATAGTCGCTTGCGCAATGAATGTGGCAACGGCAAGACCGGCGAGCTCATCGAGACCTTCCCAACGCGTCAGTGGTATAGCAATCAGCAAAAATGTAACAGCAGTTGCAAACTCTACGAGAGGGTACTGCCACGCAATGACAGCTTTGCACGCTCGGCAACGGCCACGCAACAGAAAAAAACTTAACACTGGAACAAGATCCCGCGCGTCAATTGGCGTCTCGCATTTTACGCACTTTGAACGACCAGTCATTGGAATATCCGCGTGGACACGAAAAACAAGGACGTTTAGAAAACTCCCGAAGGCGAGCCCGATGATGACAGCTAGCGCTAGAATCACTGGTGGATTTTATCACGAAGCTCAAGTACTGTAGAGGTGTATGAAAATTGGTATCCTTGTTTACACTCAACCAAAGGAAGGTCACCAGCCTACAAACACCAACCTTTTGCGTCTGATGGAGGCTGGAGAAGCACAAGGCCACGAGGTTGAGGTCATCTACGAAGCATTGTTGAGTTTTCACCATCATGAAGAGCTCGAGGTGCGGTATACGGAGGGACGGCTTGGGCCGTTTGATGTGATCATCAATCGCCCAAACTTCACCGAAGAGCCGACGCTCCATACGATCACAATGGAGCTTCTGGCGAAAGCTGGCTATCGCGTCGTGAATGGTCACCTGTCTGTCTATCTGACGAAGAATAAACTGCATCAGCACACGGTGTTTGCGAACGCGGACATTCCATGTCCACGTTGGTCTGTTATTTTTGGACCAGAAGGGCTTTCGGCCGCAATCGAATCACTTGAGTTTCCGCTTGTTGCAAAAGTCGCATTTGGCACGCATGGCAAAGGCGTGTTCTTTGCTGAAAATTTCCGAACCCTCAAACCGATCGTGGATTATCTTTGCGTGCGGGACGAGAATCCGATTATTCTTGAGCAGTTCATTGCCGAGGCACAAGGTGCGGATGTGCGTGCATTTGTCGTGGGCGGGGAGATTGTGGCGACTATGAAACGGCAGGCGATGTTTGGCGATGTCCGCGCAAACATTGGCTCGGGTGGAAGTGGTGAGCGTGTGGAGCTCACGGAAACGGAAAAGCGCGTCGTCTTGCAAGCCACACGCGCGTTTCATTTGGAAATTTGTGGTGTTGATTTCATTCGCTCTAACAGTGGACCGCTTGTGCTCGAGGTAAATGCAAATCCTGGTTTTGAAGAGCTTGAACGCGTTAGTGGTGTTGACGTCGCTGGCGCAATCATCGCCTATGCCTCTCGCTAAATTCAACCCCAGCCAAATATTGGCTGGGGTTTGAGGATTATCCGTTATCCATAAGAGAGTTCGAAGGCGGCGAAGTGTGTGGAAAGGTGCTGAATTTCCTTCTGTGCCAGCCAGAGAGCGCGTGGAGGATTCTCCCCTTTCTGGATTTGTTCCCAGAAGACCCGTGAAACGATCGGGGCAACATCATCACGCACTGTCCATTGTGTGGAAACTACCGCGCCGACCCCTCGACGTAAAAGGGTAAGCGCAAGGCTCTCTTTTTGCACGCCGGGAATGAGCGAACCGAGCGAGGTGTCACACGCGCACAGAAAGACAAGAGGAGACGCCAGATGATCTGGTATATCGCTCTCCGAGAGCCACCCGTCGGCAAGTTGCATACGGGAAACTCCACGAGCAAACCTTGTCGCCTCGGCGTGACAGGCGATGTGTGCCGGAGCCGCTTGTTCAAACGCCTCACAGACACGAGCGATCGTCGCCTCTTCGGCATCAAAAAACGCGAGACTCTCACATTCCTGCCTGACGTGTAGCAAAGGACGCGGAGCCTTTTCACACCATAACGCCTTACCAGAAACGTTACCGACAGACGGAGACTCAAACCTCGGCGAAGCGTAAAGGCGGACCACTGGAATCTCGTCCCATCCATCGCCACGCAATGCCAAGAGCTTGGCAATCGGCAGTCGCGCAAACGGCCCAAGGCCAAGATAGTAAAGGCATTGCCCTTCTGCCCGACCGAGGAAAATTTCTTCAGAGAAAGCCCGCATCTCATCTTCCATCTCACTGGTCACCCGATCATGTTCAAGAGCCAGCCGCCAGTTGAGCAGAAGCTCATTAAAAAAGCCCCGTTGAATCGAACAGAGGTCACTGTCGAAGAAATCGTTCCCCAGATGAAACGTGTGGATTTCTTCTGGTAGGCAAACGTTGGCGACAAATATCGTGTCTTGAGGCAGGAGTGATGCCAAATCCTCAAATTGGTCATTCCCCATTAAGGTGGCCAGGCCAGCATACGGCCTGCCTTCTCGCATACAGTTTGCGAAACGTTGCTCCGATTGGCGCGCACGCTCCACCATGACTGTGAGACTCATCTCTTCATGGGCTCCTGTTGTGTCGGCTGTGGGAGGTGTCTCACGAAACTGTGCGAGATCAATCGCATCCTGTTGCTTGAGATCGAACGCGAGCTGTGCGCTCAAGCGATCAAACCTCCGTGCCTCCTCCGGCATACTCGTAAGCAAAAGCTCACGAGCTATTTCAAGTGTCAGAAGTGTTACTTCGGGGAAGGCGTGCCAGACTGGTAGGACATCAGTGGGACTTGCTTGCTTATAACTCCGGAAGTACTCGGCCTTGCCAAAGGCGCGCGCCGTCCAAAGTATGAGCATCTGCCGTAGTGTCTTTGCTGGGCAACGCTTGTTGAGGAGTTCTATGAGTCCCAGAGCCACTGGTTCGTAGTCGCTGGCGGTGAGCAACGTTCGCGCTTCTTCACGAGCAAGCGCGGTTGCCATTGGTTCGTTTTTTATTTCTGTTGACCACTTCCTCAAAACGATCAAGGAAATCTTCAGCGTCCGCCCCATCGTTCTTGGGATCGGGAAATAAACTACCCATTCACAAAGAGCCTTCGTTACAAGATCAGGAAGTTCTACCTCGACTCTAGCGAACAGGAACAGGAGGTCAAATTCGATCCACAAGTCAACAAGCTCACAGATTAAACTATGCCGTTTCAGCTCAATCTTTGGCTCGGATTTATCCGTTTCTTGATAATCCAACAACGCTTTGGCGAGCACGGACACGCGAGCGACGAAATCAGCCTCATGCCGGACACGACTGTCTCCAAAACGGATAATATCTTCAAGAATTGTGCGAATTCCACCTTGACGACGTTTGAGTTCCGCCTGCAAGGAGAAGTCGGCGTGTGCCTCGACAAGCCGAATCGTGGCATCGAATTCCGTTGTGAGCGCAATGGCATAACGAGCGGCCACACTTGCCGTGTGGGAACCAAGCGTTTTAACCACATCCGATCGAGTCTCGGTACCCACCGCGGCGGCGCTGTCGCCAAAGGCGTATACAAGCTGACTCAAATCCCCTGCCCTTTTCCTGAATTGACCTACCGTCTGATAAATCGCTTCGAGCTGTTCTTCCATCTGTCCTTCACTCCGCCAAACGCGAACCAGCAGACACCCAAAACGCATTTGTTCAAGCGGATGAGTCGCGACTCCAGTCCGACGTTCTATCCAATCGTGTGCTTCTTCACTTCGTTGGGCAACGAAAAAATCGAAGAAACCTGGGACGAGAAAGACAGCAACCTCGATGGCATCATCCTTCCGCTCCCCCATACGCAAACACAGATCAAGCAAGTCGGCGTTCGCCTTTTTTGACGATTCCAAAATGGCGCGACTAAGCGCGGAGGAACACTCAAGATGTGCTGGAGAGAGGTCGTTACGATGACGCAAGCATGAACGACGATTGGACAGTGGCCTCATTGCTGTGTCAACGACTGCGTAAGCGAGCATGCGCTCCAATTGACGGACAAGCATGACTGATGGTTTGGCACAGTCTTCACGAATCATCGCGTTCACAACCCCTAGAAGTCGCATTGGAATGAGCTCGTCCTCTACGCCAGAAGGGATGTAGATGGGGTTGTGCCACACAGCGACCACACTCCTGTGCAATACGAAGAAGTAAAACGGAAGCGTCATCACTACAAGGAGACCGATGGCCAAAAGAAGTGGCGAGACACTCGTTTGAGAGTGAATCGTAAATGGCGAGGTCGCGAAAACCAGTATGGTCAGTGGCGCGAGCAACGTCACAAACACAGCCGTATGGAGCAACCATTCGAAGGCCTTTGGTAGAATCTTTCCCCCTTGCTGTTCCAGACGCAGAAACTTTTCTCCCTGCTCCCATTTTATAAATGGGAGCACGATCGCCAAAATGAGAAGAAGAGAGAGCGGAAGGAGTGCTCCCGCTCCAGTGATCAAACCCCACACAAGTGCGGTCAAGCCAAAACGCTTCGCCGCAGTCTTCAAGTCGCTTTTGTCAATCTTGACGCGGAGGCGTTTGGCATTGGCGCCTCCTGCATAGACAGCGAGCAGGAACTCGAATCCCAACCAGCTACCGGCAAGGACAATCAGGAACGACGGAAACGGCGCGTTAGGAGCGATGTAGCCACGCACGAACCACCAAAGCAAGGCAATCGGCGCACAGCCGATGATGATGAGGAGGAGGAGGCCGATATTCAGTTTCATGAACTCCTCCTACGGAATGATCCGATTGACGTGTAGATTTCGGTGAGTTCTTGGACGCCAATATCGTCATTCCCGCGAGTGATCGTCACATTGCTGTCAACAGTTGCCCAGATTGCGAGATGCACAGGGCTCGCTTCCACAGAACGCAGAGGATCGTCAACTGATGAGATGTCATCAATCTCGCCGTTCAGATACGATCCGATGACACCTGCGATCGCGGTCAGATCGTCCGTGCGAGGTGGATGCGTCAGATTGACCGCATCAATATACCGCTTGAGGCGACGCAGTCGCTCGGCGATAGTCATGGGAATTGGCATCCCCTCCCAGTTGGGATTCGTCGCACCGGGAGCGAGCCTCGGTTCATCGTCGCCGAGTCCACCAGCTCCTCCACCACCAAACTTCAAGCCTTTGCTAGACATCTGGATCTCCTGGCCATAGGTGAGGCCACCTAAAACTTACCACCTTTCAAAACAAACAACTAGCTCGATCTATAACCGAGCAACGAATATCACCGCAAATCCAACTCCTCTAGCAAACGCTTCTGCTCTCGTGTGAGTTTTTGAGGTGTCACGACCTCGACACGCACGATTTGATCACCGCGCCCGTGGCGAGAAGGGACACCTTTACCACGCAAGCGTAATGCCGTGCCAGATTGCGTGCCAGCAGGAATTTTCAGCTCAATAGGACCATCAACGGTTTGAACCTCGACCACGTCGCCGAGCGCGGCTTGCGAGAAGCCAATGCGCACTGTAGAAAAAATAGTGTCACCTTCACGCTCAAATTTTTTGTCTGCGTGAACATGAATGCGCAATAACAAATCCCCGGCCGTTGCCCCTCGCGCAGAAGCTTCGCCTTCACCACGGACACGCAACGTCATCCCATCATCAATACCTGCCGGAATGCTGACGGTGATCGTTTTTCTAGATCGTGTCACACCGGCTCCGTCGCATGTTTTACATTTTTCCTTTGGCACCTCGCCTGTTCCATGACAGCTCGAGCAAGTCACTCGCGTTTGGATCATGCCGAGAATCGTGCGTTGCTGTGCCATCTTTACACCCTTGCCATTACAATCCTCACAGGTGCGCATCCCTTTTCCGGGCTCGGCTCCAACACCGCCACAATGCTGACAAGTGTTCGGTTTGGTGAGCGTGATTTCCTTATCAACACCAAAAACAGCTTCTTTAAATGTGAGTTCCGCGTCAACTTGAATATCCGATCCTCGCGCCTTACGACCTCGAGATCTTCCTCCACCAAACATCTCGCCAAAAATGTCGCCGAAATCCTCAAAGCCGGCGCCACCAAAATCAAAACCCTGAAAACCACCAGCGCCGTTTCCTCCATTCTCAAAAGCAGACGACCCAAATTGATCATACTTCTGTCGCTTCTGCGGATCACCAAGCACTTGATAAGCCTCGTTTAACTCCTTAAACTTCTTATCATCTCCACCTGTTTTATCTGGGTGATGCTGATGCGCGAGTTTTCGAAAGGCAGTCTTAACATCATCTTGCGAGGCAGACTTGGAAACTCCAAGAATATGATAATAGTCTTTGGGCATAGCTCTTCAAAAAGGGCTTTTTATATTTTTTATACTCGGATTCGTCACCTTAGTATAGATTTGAGTTGTTCTGATATTTTGGTGACCCAACAGTTCCTGAATATAGCGCACATCAACACCATTTTCAAGAAGATGCGTGGCAAAACTATGTCTTAAACTATGAAACGTCGCGTCCCTGTGAATACCCGATTTCTTCAGGCACTGCTCAAAAACTTTTTGAGCAGTGCGCGTTGTGATTTTTCCACCCCTTTCACTTGCGAATACTATACCGTCACCATCTTTTCCAGCAATGAGATTTTGTATATCTGCAACCAACCGTTCTGGAAAAATCGTTATTCTATCTTTCTTCCCCTTTGCCTGTTTAATATGAATGATTAACTCCTCAAGATTAATATCTTTGACTCGAAGATTAACTACCTCACTTACACGAAGTCCACATCCATACGCAAGTGCCAAAAGCAATTTATGTTTTGTGTTTTCCGTCGTGGCGATTAGAGATACAATTTCATCTCTAGAAAGAACGGCCGGCAGACGCTGATTTTTTTTGGCCGAGGCGACAGTAATCTGTTCCCCGCCACCGACAACCTTTTGGTAATAAAACTTGATAGCATTGAGAAAGAGATTGCGCGATTGCGGCGAGCTATTGTTCTGTTCGCATGAAAGGAGGAAATTTTTGATATGTTCATTATCAGCACGCTCAAAATCACTCTTGATAAAATCAAAATAGCGTTTAAGGCCATAAAGATAGCTCTCCACCGTCTTACGACTATAATTACGAATGCGTAATTCTCGCTCTGCTCGTTCTAGTTGCTTTTGCATAGGGATTAGACTTTGATATAATAGCAAAAGTGATGCGCAGTCTACAGACTGCGCATAGTATACTCCTTTAGGGGTATATAGAGTCAAGATATCGCATAAGAACGAGTTGTGGCGAAATTGTGCTAATTTTTTATCAAATTTATGAATGATGTTTTTTTAATTTT
>JBBTQF010000018.1:0-2721 GCA_038065815.1 Patescibacteria group bacterium | reverse complement strand
CGTCGTCCAAAAACAATTGACATTAGCAAGGAACTCGACCGCTACGGCGCGGAGTACAATGCCTACACCGGTAAGGATATCACTGGCTATTACGTGAAAATCGAGAGTGGCCACATTGATGTCGCCGTGGATTTACTGCATGACATGTTGTTTCATTCCGCCTTTAATGCCAAAGAGATGACACGCGAAAAAGGCGTGATCATTGAGGAGATCAAGATGTATGAGGAAAATCCGATCATGCATATTGAGGATTTGATCGAGGAGGCAATGTTTGATGGGCACGTGCTTGGGCGCAACATTGCTGGTACGGCGCCAGTGATGAGAAAGATGAAGCGCGCGGATGTACTACGCTATCATAAAAATTATTACTCGCCGGAAAACATGGTTATTGTAGTTGCGGGCAATGTTACCAGCGACGTCATGGAACAGTTGCGGCAGACATTTGGCAAAGTAGGGAAGAAAAAGGTCGCGCGCAGTGACGAAGTATTTGCCGGACTCACTCCACGGAAGATTCCGCGTCTGCGTGTCCAGAACAAACCGCTCGAGCAGATTCAGATTGCGATAGGTTTTCCAACGCCGGGGCGAGCGCATAAAGATATGGACGCACTGCGACTGCTCGCCAGTATTTTAGGAGGCACGATGAGCTCGCGTTTGTTTATTGAGGTACGCGAAAAGCGCGGGTTGTGTTACACGGTGCGGGCGACTGTAGAGAGTTACGATGATGCTGGTGTGTTTAGCATTCGCGCTGGTCTTGACGCGAAGCGATTGCGTGAAGCGATCCACGTTATCAAGCACGAAATTATCAAAGTCTCAAAGAGCGGTGTTTTGCAAAAAGAGCTGACCATGGCAAAAGATAATCTTCGTGGTGGCATGATGCTCCAACTGGAGGATTCCTCGGCTATGGCAGAGTTCGTGGCGCGACAAGAATTATTCTTGCACGAAGTAATGGTCGCTCAAGAGCGCATGGCGCTTTTCGATGCCGTTACGCGCGCTGATATTGCTCGAGTGGCAAAAGATGTCCTCGATTTGCGATTGATATCTATCGCGGGTATTGGGCCGTTCGTATCTGAAAAAGAATTTTTGAAAAAGTTGGGTTTATGAAAATCATCATCGCAAATTGGAAGATGCAACTCAATGCCCGCGAGTCCATCGCGTTGACACGTCAGATTGTGGCAGGTATCACGCCTAATGCCGAGCTTGTTTTGTGTCCAAGCTTCACTGTGATTGCGCCTGTGCAGGAACTGCTTATTGGTAGTTCCATCAAAGCTGGCGGGCAAGATGTTTTTTGGGAAACTCATGGAGCATATACTGGCGAAATTTCCGCAAAGCAACTTCGTGAGCTTGGTTGTTCGTACGTGATTGTGGGACACTCGGAACGTCGTCGTGATCTTCACGAGAGCGACGCGACGATTAACAAAAAACTAATATCCTCTCTTTCTGGAAAACTCACGCCGATTCTGTGTGTTGGAGAGTCGTATCGTACGCAACTCAAAGGCGCGCTCAAGGATTTGCATCTGCGTCATCAGGAGAAGATTATCATCGCCTTTGAGTCAGAATGGGCAATTGGCAAGAAGGTGGCAAAACTCGATGTCGTCGAACGAGCGCACCGCGAAATTCGCAAGTTGACGAGCTCGCTTCTTGTTGGCCTCAAACCAAAACAACTCCGCGTGATTTACGGTGGCGGACTTGATGCAAAAAGTGCGTCAGCGTTCATTGGTAATCAAGAAGTTGATGGACTTCTAGTGGGAGGCGCCAGCTTGACATGGAGCTCATTTAAGCGCATCTTGCAGGCCGTCTAGAAATTTTGTGCTGACATTTTATTTACCGCTCATTCTCTTACTTGCATCAATCGCCACGCTTTCTTGCTTGGTCATCCGTAAGATTCCGCAGTTGCGGATTTTAGACCCGAAGACGCTGGCCACAACACGGACAAGACAGTTGAAGCAAGCCTTGCTTACCAAACGTTTGGAGCGAATTGGCGGAACATACGCACGAGCGTTTAAGCAGATACTTGCTCCAGGAGGTCGCGCTCTGAAGACTGGTATTCATACGGTGGTAGAAAAGCTTGCCTCGCTTGAGGAACATTATCAAAAACTCAAACGTCAAGCCGAGGGCCCGCATGCCGTTGATGCAGTCTCAATTAAAAAGTTTATTGAGGAAGGCGTGAAGCTCATGAAGGAGGAACGCTATGGCGAGGCAGAGAAGCGTTTTATCGAGGTCTTGAGTCATGATTCAAAAAATGTGGGTGCGTATGAACAGCTCGGCGTTTTGTATCTCACAACAAAGCAACTTGAGCAAGCAGAAGAGGCGTTACATTTCGCTCTAAAGATTCATCCAAAGGATGCCAGTGTGCTTACGCGACTTGGGGAGGTGGAGATTGCGCGTGAGCGATATGACAAGGCCAAGGAGTATTTTGGCAAGGCGATTGAGAAGCGGGCGAACAATCCGCGCTATCTCGACTTTTATATTGATGCAGCGATTGAGGCAGGGGCTGGTGCGGATGCGCGTCGTGGCCTTGAGAAATTACGGGCTGTGAATCCTGAAAACAAAAAATTGGCCGAGTTCGCCGAGCGGATCATCACCCTTGAAAATAAGCCGGTGGAAGTTGAAAAAGAGGCTGGACAGGAGGAGGAAAATTCAGTACAGTGACGCGCGCGCCGCGGTAGCTCAGCTGGTAGAGCGCGTCCATGGTAAGGACGAGGTCTCGGGTTCGATTCCCGA